>JAEHCT010000001.1 GCA_020697635.1 Candidatus Bathyarchaeota archaeon | reverse complement strand
TATAGTATGTTGACCCGAGTAGGGCGGCTATGGAGTCTAAGAACCGTCCAGCGCTCGAAGTCTTACGGATTTCAGGATCTTTTAGTTGCTTTAAGATGACTTCCAGCTCTGTTTTCCCATGGGGTAGTGCCTTTTCGACGTGATTTTCTGTGATATCACGTATAATATCACTTGTGACAGTGTTACTAAGTCCCGCCACAAGCATCCTGTATGGGTGGTATGCGCATAGGTCCCCTCCTGGCATGGGCACGTTCTCGAGGTGTCCGAGCCTCTCAAACCCGTTGTAAGTTGATTTTAATATCTCTCCACCCCAAATTTGCCTATCTGAGCCGTATCCCGCGCCGTCTAAGGCGATCCCTAGTATCCCATCATCCCTAGAGACGTTGTTCTCAGCCATGACAGAGACTATGTGGGCGTGATGATGCTGTGACTTCACCAGCGTCACACCCGTCTCACGTGATATCACTTCCGCCATCTGTGACGTCATGTACCCCGGATGGAGGTCACACCCTATCACATCCGGGTCACGCGTGACATTAAGCAGGTCACGCATGATCTGGATGGCCTCCTCCTCGAACCTCAAGCTCTCCAGCGTGTCCGTGTCCCCGAGGTACTGCGTCATGAAGACCTTACCGTTGGTGGCCACGGCGGCCGCGTTCCTGAGCTCAGCGCCAACGGCTAACCCTATTCCCTTCTTCAGTGGGACGTCGATGGGGTCTGGAACGTAGCCCCTGGATCTCCTCGTGAAAGCGGTGCTACCGTCGATCATCCTAAGGACAGAGTCGTCGCTTCGGTTCACGATCTCCCTGTTGTGGAGCAGATAGTAGTCGGCTATTCCGCCGATCTCGTCGAACGCGGCCCTGTTTGAGATAGCCATGGGTAGACCCTTCTTGTTGCCGCTGGTCATGATCAGCGCAGGCTCGTTGAGCCTCTCGAACAGCATCGTCTGGATCCCCGTGTAGGGGAGCATCACGCCTATCGTATCCAGCCCCGGGGCGACAAGCTCAGAGATGACCCTATGCCTCTTCTTCAACAGCACGATTGGTTTTCTCCATGACTGGATCACCCTGGCCTCGTCACCATCCAGCTCAGCATAGGTTTTCACCGAGTTAAGATCCGGGGACATCAACGCGAGGGGCTGGTATGGCCTGTTCTTCCTCTTCCTGAACTCCTCGATGATGTCGTCTCTGGTGGCTAGAGAGGCGAGATGTATGCCGCCGATGCCCTTCACTGCGACGATGCTGCCCTCCTTCAGGTACTCGGAGACCTCCCTGAACAAGTCGTCGGCTTCCATCGGCTTTCCGTAGGCGTCGTATAGACTCATCTCGGGCCCGCAGACGCTGCAAGTGATGCCCTGGGCGTCGAACCGCCTGTCCATGGGGTCGTGGTAGTCCTTCTTGCAGTGCTCGCACATGGGGAACTCGTGCATGTGGGTACGCTCACGATCGTAGGGGAGGGCCCTTACAGACGTGAAACGGGGGCCACACCAGGCGCAGGCCGTGAAAGGGTACTCGTACCACCTGCTCTCCCGGGCTGCCATGTCTCCCCGGCACTGGGGGCATATGCCTATGTCCGGCGGGTAGATGCCCGACGCGACCCTGCCCCTGTTCTGGCTCTTGTCGATGACGAACTCGGTGAACCTGCCACGGTACGGCCTGCACTCGTGGACTATGCCCTCGATCTCGGAGACTTCGGGGGCCTCCTCCCTGACGTCGCGAAGGAACTGAGCTACCTGGGTTTCCTCGCCTTCCACGACTATCTCGACGCCGGCGTCTCCTAGGTTTATGACGTACCCGACGAGACCATTCCTAACCGCCATCCGGTAGATGAAAGGCCTGAAGCCTACGCCCTGGACCCTGCCTGTGATGCCGATCCTCACCTCGACCCATTCGCCGGAACTCAAAGCATTCAAGTTTTAGATGTACTGCGTGATTTAAACTCTAAGTATGTAAACATGTACAACCTGTTAAACAATCCAACTTTGTTTGAATTGTTTACCTCTAATCAAATTATTCGTGTATCCGAAACCGTAAAAAAGGGAGACCGTGAGCACAATACAGGGGAGATCCTTGGCGCTAGTGTACACCACCATCGCGTTGTTAATAGTGATCTTGGCCGCTAGCTACATCTTCTACAAGCGCATAAAGATGGCTCAGATAGAGTACGAGGAGAGCAAGTCCACCGTCAGGAACATAACCTCGGGGTTCACGCGCCAGGCCAAGAAGATGGAGACTGGCCTCGACAGGATAGAGCGCGAAGCCAGCCAGGCCAGGTACATGGCCAACGAGGCCCTGAAGGCTACACAGGGTGGCAACGACGCCGCCCTCAAGGGGCTGGAGAAGGTGAAGGAGCTCTCAGAGCGAGTTGACACCATCGAGAACTCCCTACAGGAGATGAAGACCGACCTCACCAAGCTCGCCACTCAGCCGCGTTTGGCACCCGTGGCCACGCGGGTCGACGCACCCATTCCGGTTCAGGGCGAGGACGTTTTCCAGCAGCTCACGGAAACCGAGATGGAGGTCCTTGAGATGATAGTGGATCTGGGGGAGGGCACCGTCCCCGAGATACGGGAGAAGATCGACAGGACGAGGGAGCACACAGCCCGGCTCCTGAAGAAGCTCTACGACAGGGGATTCATAGACAGGAACACCTCCGGGATGCCCTACAGGTACAGCATCCGCAAGGAGATTAGAGACATCATCCTGGAGCGGAAGGAGCAGGCCCCAATCGGCCTCTAGTTGGGTTCAAATACCTTCAGCGCCATAGAGAGGTCCATGGAAGACACGACATGGGAGAAGGCTCCGTGCCTCGAGCCGGTGCCCGGAGTAAAGATAAGCATCATAGGGAACGGCCACAACGCCTCCCTCTGCTACATAGTCATCAATCCTGGCGCCGTCGTCGACTGGCACAGCCACCCCCACGAGCAGATGGGCACCCTCCTCTCGGGGAAGGGGGAGCTTAGCTCAGGCGGCAGGACGGTCAAAGCCACCCCGGGAGCGGCTTGGCGAGTGCCCCCCAACGAGGAGCATAAGTTCGAGACCACGGGCGACGAGCCCGCCGTGATAATCGAGCTCTTCAGCCCGCCGCGAGTCGACTACGTGATAGCCGCCAAGTAAACGATCCGCCGTGACACAGGAACTCCTGCCCATCCTCAGCAGGGTGGTAGAGAGGGGGTACCAGCTAACCCCAGACGCGTTCACCCACCTCCAGGCCATTCCCTTGGAGCATGTGAAGGCCGTCGTAGAGAGAGCCCTCCAGGTAGCGGAGGGCCGGCCAGAGCTTTTCGTCATAGACCAGGAGTTCCTGTTGAGCCTCTCCAAGGCGTCGGAGCCAATGCGGGTGGTACGGGAAGCCCGACCACCTCTGGCGGCGAGGATAGAGTCCAGGCTGGAGGTGATGCCCGTGGACGAGCCGGCGCCTGAGGGAGACTTGAACGGCTTCATAGACTTGTTCAACAGCAGGTTTGCTCAGCTTGAGATCATACTCAAGAGGCGCGTCGACGTCCGTGACGCCATCCCTCTGAGCCAGGCAGTGAAGCTCCCAGTCAAGTCCAAGTTCAAGACCATAGGCCTCGTCAGCGGGAAACGCGCCAGAAGCAACAGGCTGTTCCTGGAACTTGAGTCCCCGGAGACATCCATCACCGTCATGGTGTCGGGCGCCGAGGCCGTTGAGAAAGGCATGGAGATCCTGAACGACCAGGTGATATGCATAGACGGCCTCAAGTACAAGGACGACCTCCTCATCGCCAACGACCTCATCTGGCCGGACGTCCCCATACGCGACTCCCGCAGGGCCGACGAGCCCGTCTGCGCCGTGATCATAGGCGACGTACACGTGGGGAGCAAGTACTTCAGGGAAGACCTCTTCGAGAGGTTCATCAAGTGGATGAACATGGATCTGGGGCCGCAGGCTTCCAGGGAACTCGCCTCGAGGGTCAAATACGTGGTCATAGCCGGCGACCTCGTGGACGGCATAGGGATCTACCCTGATCAGCTACACGAGCTCACATTTACCACCCAGGACGCCCAGTACGAGGAGGCTGCGAGGCTCCTGGCACAGCTGCCGGAGCACGTGGAGGTAGTCATAATACCCGGGAACCACGACGCCGTCAGGAGGAGCCTGCCTCAGCCCCCGATCCCTGAGAGCTACGCCCCGAGCCTCCACAAGGACGAACGGGTCCATATGCTGCCGAACCCCTCCACCATAAGCCTCCACGGCGTGAAGATGCTGCTGGCCCACGGCAAGGCTCTGGACGACATACTGAGCTCGACGCCGGGCCACGACTTCCACAACCCCATAAAGGCCGTGGAGCTGCTCCTCAGGTGCAACCACGTGGCGCCCATCTACGGCCAGTCAACGCCGCTGGCGCCCGAGAAGATCGACAGGCTCGTGATCAGGGAGATACCGGACGTCTTCGTCATGGGCCACATCCACATCTTCGAGCATCGGAAGTACAAGAACGTCACCCTGGTTAGCACGGGGAGCTTCCAGGACCAGACGCCCTTCCAGAGGAGGATGAAGATAGACCCCACACCGGGCGTCGTCTCGGTGTTCAACCTGATGAACTACCAGAACATCCCGCTGGACCTCGAAAGACTTGACTGACTCCCTTAGCTATCAGGTCGGCCACCCTCACACACTCGGGGGTTCTACAGGATATTGCCTGCTCCCCGAGCACGTCCTCGGCGAAGCCCTTCGAGCATCCTATGTTCTCGTAGTACACCGGAGGATGTCTGTCAATCTTTAACGCGTGCATCTCGCCGAGGGCCTCGTAGCGGCTCCACCTCTCCCTCCAGTCCTGGAAATGTTTACGCAGCGCATCCTTGGTGGCTTCCATGTCGGGGCACTCTCCGCTGAATACGATCACAGGCGTTTCCGTCTCCCTGTTTACGCGTTGAACGTCCACCACGTTGAACCCCGCGAAGGTGGCTCCGCCCAGAATCAACGCGTCAGCCTCCCATGAACCTAAACTGTTTAACAATGCGTCCGTGGCGTCCAGCCCGTCCACCGTTATACGCGCCAGCAGGACGCCCTGTATAACGCTGCCCCTCATCCTTGTTAAACAAAGAGAAGTGTACTGGATGGGCCTGCCTAAACCTCGCCTGAAAGTCTCGAAGCTTCCGTCCTGGGCCCCAGCTACCGTATAAACGGGGCTCAATACTTGTCGAGCTTTCCTTGTATCTTGCACTTCATTAGGAATTGGGCGTAGGCCTTCCTGGGTACCTTGACGGTGCCCGACCGCACAGAAATCTTCGTGATGCTGTTTAAAGCATTTTTATCGACGTCTTTCTCGAATAATAGGTTTCCATTGCTCTCTATGGCGAATGGGCCCATTTCTTTGGCTATTTCCTTGATATCATCTTTTCCTAGGCTCACTTCGCCTTCATCGTCGATGGCTAAAATAAATTCTGCTCCGGAGTTAGATAGTGTGCCATCGAATCCGGCGGGGACTTCGTCTGTCTCGTTGTTGATCCATGCCTCTAGGGCGTTGTTGACGACGTCTGCCACGCGTTTGCCGTCCTTCTTGGCCATGGTGAAGACCTCTGTGTAGAGCTCTGTGTCCAGGCCACGGATAGCGACGGTTTTACGGGGCATGTTTACTGTTCCACCTGTTTATTTTGTTTACTTGTTTACTTGTTAACAAGTATACTTATAAGCATATCGGTGCTGTAAACAATTTGCCTCGCGTGCGAGGCCCGGAGTTAGATTTAAGTGTCGAATACGGTAGCCCTAGATAGAAGACGCTCCGCCAATAAAAAGAGATCGTTAGGAAAAACTGGCGTTAGCGCGTTAAACTTCACTAAATACGTAGATATTTTCCGGAAATTATTACTTTTAAACGAAAAGAACGACCTCGCGACCACCCTGAAGAACATCCAGGAGCTCATGAGCTTCAGCGAGAAGATCTTCAGCAGCAAGGCCGTGAGCGAGACGTTCCTGTACTTCTGCCTCCACGGCGCATCCACGGCTTGGGTGCTCCAGTGCGAGCTCAACATGCCCGAGGCCACTGTCTACCGCGCCCTGAAGAGGCTTAGGGCGATGGGCGTCGTGGTGCCCGCGCTCAAGGTGAGCAAGGTGAAGCGCAGCAAGGGCGGCCCAAGGCCCACCGTCTGGGCCATAGACTCCGCGTCCCCCAACGAAGTCGGGACGGCCCTCAAGCACCACTACAGGATGCTGAGCCCCAAGTTCAGGGTCGCCGAGGAGGTCGCCCAGACCATACTGGACGAGTTCCAGGAGAAGGCGGCGCCCCTTGAGATCAAGTACACTGAGATCATGATCCACGTCAAGGAGCTCAAGATACCCTTCAAGGGACCAGACATCGCGGACCTGGCGGCGCAGTATCTCCACGAGCGCGGCATCAAGGTCTGGCGATAGATCACTCTCCCCAAATAACTCCCCCATTCGCCCCCTTCCTGGGGAGGGAAGGGGGCACCCCTTCTCAAGCTAGACTATAGTATAGGATTCCGTCTTTCTTGGTTTCGGCGACCTCTTCTCTGTTTCGCAGGTAGACGAGGTGGGCGTAGGTCTCTGTTGCCGCCATGCGCTTGGTCCAGAAGCTCATCTCTGGCCACGGCCGGCTCTCCCAGTGGGCCCTGCTTCCGATGTCGTATATGGTCTTGGGGCCGTCCTGCAGCGTGTCCTTCATCTCCTGGAGCCTGTTTCTGTGGTGATGGTTGAGTTGCTCGATGCGGTCAGCCAGGTTGCTGAACTCCCACTCGTGGGCCGGGTAGACCGTGTCGACGTCCAGGTCCTTGACCTTGTCTAGGCTCTTCAGGTAGTCGCACAGTGGGTCCCTGTCCTCGTAGCTGTGGAGGGCGACGTGGCTGGTTATCTTGGGTAGGACGTGGTCGCCGCTGAACAGCAGCCTGTCGGCGTGGTCGTGGACGACGATGTGCTCGTGTGCATGGCCGGGGGTCCAGATTACGGTCATCTCCTTGCCGTTGAGTTCTATGGTCTCACCGTCGCGCAGCGTCCTGTCGATCCTGAGGGGCTCGGGGAAGTCCCTGAACGCCCGCCTGTAGCGCTGGAGGTACTGGAGGAACTGCTCGCCGCCGAAGAGCCTGGTCTCGTCTACGGTGAGCTCGAAGAAGTTCTCCTGCTGAAGCTTCACAGCCTCCTGTTTCTCGGCTGCCACCTGGCTTGCGACTATCTCGGCGCCGTACTCCTGTAGGGTCTTGGCCAGGCCTATGTGGTCGTTGTGGAGATGGGTGAGGATGACTCTCTCTACGTCCTGGGGTTTCATGCCGTGCAGCTTGAGCTCCTCCGTGAGTCCCTGGTATGCGCTGTCCGTGGGGACCCCCGTGTCTATGAGTGTCTTGGACTCGGTGAAGAGGTAGCTGTACGTCTTCCCTAGGGGGTTTCTCTCCATGGGCACTGTAAGCCGGTGTATGTCTTCGGCGACCTTCAAGTGAGTTCAGCCTATGGGAAGCCGTGCTCACCTTTAAACCCAGCCTCCTACAGCCAAGCTTATACCCTCCACCGAGGAGTCTGGTCTATGAAGCGGATTCAGCCTCACATAATGTGCGGTGTAGGCGATGTCGCCAGGTACGTCCTGATAAGCGGTGACCCGAGCCGGGTGAAGAGGATCGCCGGCCACTGGGACAGCGCCGAGATGGTGGCTGACTACCGTGGATACGTGACCTACACCGGGGAGACGAAGGGCGTGGGCGTCAGCGCCTGCGGCGGCGGCATCGGGTGCCCCTCGACGGCCATCGCCATTGAGGAGCTTATGAACATCGGGGCGGACACCTTCATCCGGGTAGGTACCACTGGGGCCCTAGTGCCGCACCTCGACAGCGGCGACATCGTGGTGGCCACGGGGGCGGTCAGGTGGGAGGGCACCAGCAAGACTTATGTGCCGGCCGAGTACCCGGCGGTGGCCAGCATCGAGGCGGTGAACGCCCTCCTTGAGGCGGCCGACGAGCTGGGGGTAGAGGTGCACCACGGGATCATCATCAGCACAGACGCGTTCTACGGCGGCAACGACGAGGTGCTCCGGATGTTCGGGGAAGCCAACGTGCTGAGCATCGAGATGGAGGCCAGCCTCATGTTCACCCTCGCCAGCGTCCGCGGCAAACGGGCGGGGGCCATCTGCGTCGTTGATGGCAACATATTCAAGGGCACCGGGAAGGGCGAGTTCGAGCCCGGGGAGATGAGCGGCGAGTTCGCGGACAGAGTCCAAAAGAGCATCGATGACGAGATAAGGGTCGCCGTCCGAGCCGTCCAACTACTGGACGAGGGATAGCTACTCCTTCTCGTAGGGCTTGTAGTCGCTGGGTGGCTTGGCCTTGCCGACGACGCCCGCCAGGATCGCCACCGTGAGCACGTAGGGGATGGCCAGTATTATCTGGGGCGGCAGTATCCCCAGGCTCTGGAGCCTCATCTGCAGGGCGTCAGCGAACCCGAAGAGGAGGCTCGCCCCGAAGACGCTGAAAGGCATCCACTTCCCGAAGATCATGGCGGCCATGGCTATGAAGCCTCGTCCACCGGTCATACCCTTGTTGAAGACGTTCAGGTGGCTGAGGCTTAGGAACGCGCCACCGATGCCCGCAAGCATACCACTCAGAATAATACACATGTACTTTATCTTCACCACGTCGACGCCGGCCGTCTCCGCCGCCGTGGGGTGCTCACCGACGGCCCTTATCCTGAGACCGAGGGGCGTCTTGAAGAGCACGTAGTAGCTGGCGGCTGTGATTATGGGCATCAGGTAGACGAGAGGCGAGTGGGTGCCGAACACCTCCCCCAGCACGGGTATCTGTTTGAGCACGGGGATAGTCAGGTCCGGTATGCTGTTGACGGCGTCGGACGAGCCTCTGGTTCCCCAGATCACCTGACTCATGTAGGCGGTGAACCCCGCAGCCAGGATGTTTATGCCGGTTCCGCTCACCACCTGGTCTCCGGCGTACTTCACCGTGATTATGGCGTGGAACAGACCGAGTAATCCTCCCACGAGCACGGCGGCCACGACGCCCAGCCACGCGCTGCCAGTGTAGTAGCTGACTGCTACTCCGCCGAAAGCGCTCGTCAGCATGATTCCCTCCAGCCCGATGTTCATGACGCCGACGCGCTCGCTGAACATCCCGCCGAGCGCCGCGTAAGCGATAGGCGTCGCCATACGGATCGCGGCCGCGAAGAGCCCCGTGTTTATCAGGTCTAAGAGCTCCACCATCACCGCTCCCTCCTGAGCAGCGCCCTTATCAGCTTGGGGGCCGCCACGAACATTATGACCAGGGCCTGGAGTATCTTGACGATGTCGAGGGGCACACCTGTGGCACGGGTCATGATCATCCCTCCGCTGCGGAGCGCCCCGAATAAGACCGAGGCGAAGAAGCTTCCCACCGGGTTGAGGCCCCCGACGAGGGCCACGGCGAGGCCGTCCCAGCCGTAGCCCGGGCTGAAGCCCTGTATGAACCTCCTGTGTATGCCCATCACCTCGCAGGCGCCGCCTAGCCCCGCCACTGCGCCGCTCAACGCCATGGAGACGAGGATGTTCCTGTCTATGCTGATGCCGGCGTTCTCCGCGGCGGACGGGTTAAGCCCCGTGGCTCGAAGCTCGTAGCCCATGATCGTCTTCTGGAGGAAGTACGTGCTCGCCACGGTGACTATCACCGCGACGAATATGGCTGCGCTCAGCTGTGTGGGCGGCAGAATCCGCGGCAGCTCCGCTGAGCCGCTGATCTTCAGCGACTGGGCCACCCACCCGGGAGCCTTGAAGGGGTAGTTCACCAGGTAGCTCGTGAAGTGTGTGGCCACGTAGCTCAGCATCATGGTGGTGATGACCTCGTGGGCGTCGAAACGAGACTTCAACACGGCGGGTATCAGCGACCAGAGTGCCCCTGCTATCATGCCAACCAGGATGGTCAACGGTACATGGATCACCCAAGGGAGCCCGTCCAGGTAGACGCCTGCCAGGGTAGCCCCCATGGCCCCCATGAGGAACTGGCCTTCGATGCCTATGTTGAACAGCCCCGCCTTCAGGCCGATGAGGAACGCTATGCTCGTGAACACTATGGGTGTGGCCTGCGTCAGCGTCTGGCCCACGCCGTAGCTGCTCCCGAAGGCCCCTGACGCCATGGAGACGTAGGCGTCCACTGGGCTGTAACCCGTCACGGCGAGCACAGCGGCGCCCACTATGAACGCGATCAGGATCGCGGCTACCTGGATCATCAGTCCCTGGAGGCCGTCTCCTCCGCCGAAAACACGCCTGACAGCCGCAGTCAATCGCTCACTCATTGCCGCCACCCGCCATGAGCAAGCCTATCTCCTGTACATCTGTCTCGTCGACGGCCTTTACCGCGACGATACTCCCCTCATAGATGACAGCCACCCTGTCGCTGAGCGCCCAGATCTCGTCTAGGTCCGCGGAGATCAGCAGCACACCGGCTCCATGATCCCTCATCTCGACAAGTTTGCGACGCACGTACTCCGTCGCGCCTACGTCCAGCCCCCTAGTTGGCTGCGCGGCGATCACGACCGGGGGGTCTCTGCTGAACTCCCTGGCGACGACGACGCGCTGCTGGTTGCCTCCGGATAGATACCTTATCAGGGTCTCGGGGCCGGGGGTGGCTATCTGGTAGTCATTTATCATGTCCGTTGAGAACCGTTTAGCCTCGGCGAAGTCGATGCTGACCCCGTTCCTTGTGAATCTGTCCCTCTGGCTGCCGAGCACCAAGTTCTCAAGGACGCTGAAGTCGGGCACGATGGCACGTTTATGTCTATCCTCGGGGATGTGGCTAACTCCCATCTGTATTCTCGTTTTGGGCTGCGTGTCCGTGATGTCCTGGCCGTCGAGTTTGACGCTGCCGCCAGTCAACTCCCTGAGTCCCATCACCGCCTCGACGAGCTCGGTCTGCCCGTTTCCCTCCACCCCCGCCACTCCGAGAATCTCCGAGCCGCATAAGTCGAGGTCTAGTCCGCGTAACGCTGGGATTCCACGGTCGCTTAGGCACTCGAGGCCCTCAAGCCTCAGCACGGGCTCGAGGCCGCACTCGGCCTCCTTGGTGAACTCGTAGACGATCTTGCGGCCCACCATCATCTCCGCCAGCTGCCCCTCGCCTGTCTCCGCGGCCAGTACCGTGCCAACGACTTTTCCCCTCTTCAGCACCGTGATCCTGTCGCAGATGGCGAGGACCTCCCTCAGTTTGTGGCTGATGAAGATGACGGTCTTGCCGTCGGCCTTGAGCTCCCTGACTGCGTTGAACAGCTCCTCGGTCTCTCCGGGGGTGAGGACTGACGTCGGCTCGTCCAGTATCAGGACGTCCGCGCCCCTGTAGAGGGCCTTCAGTATCTCCACTCTCTGCTGTACTCCCACCGGAAGCTGGTATACCGGGGCCTCGATGTCGACGTCCAGCTTATACCTCTTACATGACTCAGCCACGTCTCTGAGCATCCTCTCCATGTCCAGCGTCACCCCATTGACGGTGGGCTCCCTCCCTAGGATGACGTTCTCCACCACTGTGAGGCTGGGGACCAGCATGAAGTGCTGGTGGACCATCCCTATGCCGAGCCTCATGGCGTCTGAGGGCCCAGAGATATCCACCTTCTCGCCGTCCACCAGTATGTCTCCGCTGTCCGGCTTGTAGAGACCGTAGAGTATGCTCATGAGAACGGATTTTCCAGCCCCGTTCTCCCCCAGCAGCCCATGGATCTCGGCTTTATCAACGGAGAAGTCGATGTTGTCGTTAGCCGTCACGCCGGGAAAAGTCTTGGTGATGTCCACCATCTGTATGGCTGAGGTCATTTGAAACTGAAAAAAGGTGAGAGAGTAGAGGTTAAAGTGTTTTCCTTAGTCGTATCCTGTCGGTACCGTGATGTCTCCGCCGATGATCTTGTTCTTGGCCTCGATGACCTTGTTCAAGATGTCCTCCGTTATCTCGGGGTGCACGAAGTCGAACGTCTCCTCCCAGAGCGCCTCCTCGTCGGATAGACGGCACATGCCTACCCATCCGTCGGCTAGACCGCCGCCGTAGAAGCCGGGTTGGAACACGTCAACCCGCGCATCGAGGATCATCTTGTAAACCGCGTTGTCCACGCGTTTAGTCATTGATGCCAGCATGTTGTCGTTGAGGTAGCACTGACACGCGTCGACGCCGTACCCTGTGACGTCCAGCTCGTCGCAAGCCCCTAGGGCTCCTAGCCCGCTGCCGCCAGCCGCAGCGAAGATGCCGTCTGCGCCGGCCTCGATTAGGCTCGTCGCTAGCTCCTTGCCTTTGGTTAGGTCGCCCCAGTCGCCGACGAACACGGGCTCAAGCACCTCCATCTCCGGGTTTGCCCAGAGCGCGCCGGCCTCATATCCTTCGAAGAAGTCTCTGATGAGGGGGATGTCCATGCCTCCGACGAATCCAACCTTCCCCGTCTCGGTGGTCAGGCCCGCCACGACGCCTAGGAGGAAGCTGCCCTCGTTGGCGGCGAAAGTCAGGCTCGCCACGTTGGGGGCGTCAACCACCATGTCTACGATGGCGAAGTTCTGGTCGGGGTACTCCGTCGCGACCGTCGCCAAGGCGTCGGCTTGGTCGAACCCGATGCATATGATGAGCATGTACTCGCCGCTCATGGCAAAGTCTCTATGGTAACCCTCGTACTCGGCGATGGCGGTGGGCTCAACATAGTCGAACTCCACGCCAAGCTCCTCTTGAGCTCTGACGCAGCCTGCGAAGCTGATGTCGTTGAACGATTTGTCGCCAAGGCCGCCGGTCGCTAAGACGAGTCCAACTTTCGGAGGCTTGCTCAGCAACGTTATCTGTGCCTGCGCCTCGTCTAGCTCAGCTTGGACCTGTGATAGCTGTGCCTCCACCTGAGACAGTTGATCACGAAGTGCATCGTACTCGGCTTTTGTGACAGTGTCGCCTGTTGGCGCAGCGGGTCTCATGCCGCCGCTAACAGCCAGCCCCAGCCATATTAGATATGTGACAACGATGACAGCCATTGCGCCAATATATATTTTCTCAGTATCCCTTGACATTTTAACACCTTTCGGTGAATGAAGGTTCACTTTTTTCCTTAAAGTATTTGCGACGAATCCCCGAATGTGTTATATAGGGTATCGTTCTTTCCCGGCGACTCAGATGCATAAAGCGGGAAGAGGCTCGACGCCGTGGCTCACCGCGTCGGTGGTATCCACCATTCCTCGCCGGGCCTGCTCACCCACTCTGGCCAACGCAGCTCCGTTGGCGGCTTTAGTCCCATGGGAAGCAGCGGCTTCTCGTCGTGTCTCCTCTTCCTCTCCCGAAACTCCGTCTTCGCCTCCTTCAGCAGCGTAGGCTTCAGGAGGAGCTCCACGGCGCTCAAGCTGAGCACCTGGGCGGCGCACACTCCCATCCTGTGGGTGACGCCGACTCCGCAGAGGGCGCTGCTCGCCCAGCGCGGGTACCTGACGCCGGGGGCGGGGGCCAGGGCCTTGCTGACGTAGAGGCGCGCCGTGGGGCAGTGCCACGTGAACTCGTTGACGTCATCGGCCGGGTGGAAGTCCCCGTACGCCTTCTCCGGCGGCACTACCTCGGTGTACAGCGGCTCCTCCATGGGATTCACGCCCATGGTGCACTGTATGGCGCGGGCGAACTCCTTGTCCTCCTCGGTGTACGCCGGCGGACCCACCTCGTTGAGGTGCCTCCACACCACGTCCTTCATCACGGTGTTGGGCAGCCCGGTGCGGACGGCGGTGATGACCCTGGGCTCCATCAGACAGTCAGCCACCAATGCGGCTCCTCGGGCGCACCGCTCCACGACACTACCCACTGCCTCCTGATCCGCGAGGCTGCTGTTCCTCCACGCGTAAACGATCTGGCTGAGCACCGGGTTGGCGACGGTGCATTGGCCACCGGTCATGATGAACTCGTTGATGCTGCCGCCGCGTCTCATCAGCGCGGGCATGTGCTCCTTCATCATGTTCACGTTGTTATACATCAGGACAGCGGCGTCTAGGGCGCCTGGGTACGTGACGGCGCCACTCTGGCCTTCCGCGGCGGCGTCCACCTTGAAGGTGAAGACCATGCTCTTATAGGTCCGGGGCCACACCTCCCCGAGCACAGTGGTCGGGCCGCCGGGGTGCCACGCCAGCAGTGCGTCCATGCCGTCGAAGAACCCGTCCCTCGCCATGTATGGCTTCCCGACGCAGAGCTTCTCCGCTGGCGTCCCCAGGAGCCTGATGCGTACAGGGAGCCCGTGCTCCAAGGAGGCGTCACGGAGCGCCACGGCGGCGAAGCAGCCCGCCACCCCAAGCATGTTGTGGGCGTCAGTGAACCCGGGGCCGTGGGGCACGTCGGGCTCCATGTAGGGCACCGGCCTCTGGCTGTGCCCCGGCGTTGCGTCGTACTCGGCGAAGAACCCTATTACGGGGCCCCCGTCGCCCCAAGTGCACGTGAAAGCCGTGGGCATGTCGGCGACGCCCGTTTCCACCGTGAAGCCGTTCCCCTCCATGTACTCGGCGAGGAGCCTGCTGCTCCTGTACTCCCTGAGGCCCGGCTCCGCCCACTTGAAGATGGTGTCGCTCATCCCGTACATCTCGGCGGAGTTCTCCTCGAGCCAGTCCAAGGTTGATTGTTTCTCCTTGGTTAAACGCGTCATACTTTTGACAGCCGTTTGTGAGGATAAAAGTCTTCGAACCGGGCTGCGATGAACACATGGGACGTGTATGAGGGGTTTCAGTAGAGCGTCGAGAAGTGAAGACTTGAGACGATCAGAAAAAGGGGTAGTTAGCTCTTCAGCTTCCAGGTGGTGCCGTCGGCTGTATCCTGTATCTCGACGCCGGCCTCGGCCAGCCTGTCCCTGATGAGGTCGGCGAAGGCGTAGTTCTTCTCCTTCCTCTGCTCCTCCCGCAGGTCGGTGATCATGGCGATGAGCCGCTCCGTGGCCTCGTCGCCGCCTGCACTGCGCTTCTCGAAGAGCCCTAGTACACCCAGGAGCTCCCCGTAGATGTCGGCGGCCTCCCTGAGCACGCCTTTGTTTGCTGGCTCCGTGAGGTACTCGTTGACGGCTCCGTTTATGGCATGGAGGTGGCCTAACGCGTCGGGCGCGTCGAAGTCGTCGTCCATGTCCTCGACGAAGCCCCTCTTCTCAGCCCTTACCGTCTCTAGGAGCTTTTTCTCTCGTTCTCCGTAGTCCATGTTGTCGTCTGGGCCTTTCATGGTGTTCTCGATGAGGTCCAGCGTGTTCTCGAGGCGGTTCAACGTGTTCTGGGCGTTCTCCATGTTGCCCCACGTGAAGTTCAGCGGCCGCCTGTAGTGGGTGGCTATATAGAGGTATCGCAGCGCGTCTGGCGTATGCTTGTCGAGTATGTCGTCGAAGCTCACGTAGTTGCCGAGGCTCTTGCTCATCTTGCCTCCGTCGATCATGAGGTGCCTCATGTGGAGCCAGAACCTGACGAACTTTTTACCGGTGACGGTCTCGCTCTGGGCCACCTCGTTCTCGTGGTGGGGGAACGCCAGGTCCTCGCCGCCCGCATGGATGTCCACGGTGTCGCCGAGGAGCTCCTTGCTCATGACGCTGCACTCTATGTGCCAGCCGGGGCGGCCCCTGCCCCACGGAGACTCGAAGTAGATGCCTCGTTCAATCTCCTCCGGCGTCGCCTTCTTCCAGAGGCTGAAGTCCTGGGCGTCCTCCTTGTCGTACTCGTCGGAGGCCACGCGCTCGGTGCGCTCAACCTTGCCGATGTCGACGCCGCTGAGCTCGCCGTACCGGGGGAACTTGTCGATGTCGAAGTAGACGCCGTCCTCGGCGTTGTAGGCTACCCCCATCTCCATCAACGTCTGTATGAACTCTATCATCTGGGGCACGTACACCGTGGCCCGCGGATGGGCGGTCGCCCGTTTGACGCTCAGCAGGTCCAGGCCCCGGAAGAAGACGCCTGTGTAGTAGTCGGTGAACTCTTTGAGGGTCTTACCGGCATTGCCGCTGTCCCTGATGGTCTTGTCCTCGATGTCCGTGATGTTCATGACGTACTTGACCAGGTAGCCCCTGTGCTCCAGCCACCGCCTTATGAGGTCGCCGAGGGTGAAGGTCCTGAGGTTACCTATGTGGGGGTCACCGTAGACGGTGGGGCCACAGACGTACATTGTGACTGTGGGTGGGTTAAGTGGCTTGAATCGGCGTTTCCGCCGGGTCATGGTATCGTAGATCTGGATATGGTGCTCTACCATGGCTGTTCCTCCATAATGTCCGCTAGACCTGCCGAGTGTGAGAACGGTCCTATACTAAGATACACAATAGTCTCATTCTTCCTGTCTAGCGATGAATCCATAGAACGGGTGAAATATAAAATATGTTATTAACCGCGGGGCTGCTCACGGGTTTAATACCTGCGGCGCGGTGGCCTATGCTTCTGGTAGCACTCCTGGCAGTAGACCGGCCTGCCCTCGGTGGGCTTGAACGGGACTTCGCACTCCTGTCCGCAGTCGCTGCAGATCGCCTTATGCATCTCGCGTGGGCCTCTGTCGAAGCGTCTTCGATCACTCAACTCTTTCACTCCTACTCAGCTAGTATACTCTAAGCCTTGAGAGGCTCCGAATATCCGCTTCAATACACCGTCGAGAATCTTTTTAAAACCTTTCAACCGTGGACGTGACAGGGAACCTATAAATCTGGTGTGTGCTATACTTGTCTCACCGGACTGTAGACGTATGAGCAGCGAAGAGACTAAGAAGCTGAGTTTCGATAGCAACGACTTCAAGTTCAACGTGGCTTACCAGGCTTATGAGAAGGCTTTCGACGAGGCCGCGCCCGAGGACAGAGAGTCGCTTAACGACGTCATCACCAAGCTTTTCAGCGAGGAGATCACGTACCCCGAGTTCTACGACGCCCTCAGCGACCAAGAGGGCCGACGATACCGTTACCACAGGAGCCAGATAAGCACCTCCCGGAAGTTCGCGTACCGCGCCGCGGAGCGTAAGACCAACAGGATAAAGCGGCACAAGTAGAGGCTCCCACATCATATTGTTGCGTGGCAGTCACAAGACGTCACTCACGTTTAGATGAACGGATGGGCAGCGTGTCACATCACGAGTGAATCTGTTGGCTGGATACCTGGGCGCGGAGATCTAGTGTCATCGACACGGAGAAGGACCGCGAAGCCCTCGTCGAGACCGTTTCGAGAGGCCCGAGGCACTTCTTCGACGCCTACAACCTGCTCGCCGAGGCGGAGCGCAGGCTAGGCCTCCCGTCGTTTCCTGAACGACCCTAACTCCCGGGAGAGGCGACGCCTCCCGATCTCCGCCGTGACCTCGGCCCTCGTGCGTTCGATGACGCCGCGGGCGATGTCCAGCTTCCGGCGCATCCCCTTGAGCATCATGCTCGCCTCCTCGGCCTCGACCAGGCAGAGATATATCTCCTCCATGGTCTCGAGGATGCCCTCAGCAGCCTCTAGGTCGCCTTCTCTGAGGCTGTCCAGTGCTTGTCGCCTGAGCTCGCCTGGGACATCCGCGAGTCCCAGCACGTAGTCGGTCGCCTCAACCCCCAGTTCCTCTGGGGATGGATACTTTTTCTCGGTGATTAGAGAGTGGAGTATAGCTGCCTCCGCGTATTCCTGCAGCGCCGCCACCACTGTTTCGCTGCTCTGGATGCCGGGGAACGCGTCTCCAACTCCCCGAACCTCGTTGAGCAGGCTCGCCGCCTCGGAGATGAGTCGCTGGGCTTTTTCTGGTTCACCTTTATGTAGCCTGAGGATCGACTGCTTGCTGAGGATCCTCGCCTTCCGGGCCTTAGGGTAGCCCCTGTCTTTAGCCTCATCGAGGGCTATCAGGTGTTCCGTGACTTTACTTATGATCTCTTGTAGCATCTTCTACTGCTCCCGTGTTGCATAGGTGACTGTGCGTGGGTGGTCCACGGTGCAGACGTGGACGTGCTTACCCATGTTACTATGGACGTTTCTTGTGGTTTAAGGGTTGACTATGCGGAGCCTTTAAATACGGGGTGTTAGGTTAACATAACAACGTGTGTGATAAAACACACATAAAGTATGGTAAACCAAACAGGAGGAAACGAGAATGAAGAGAACACAAATAGCAACCGTCGTAGTGGCACTGGCAGGAGCCGCCGCGGCCCTCTGGGTCTTCGGTACAGGCACTTTCGGGCTCCTCAGCGCAGCCAACGTCGCGGTCATCATAGCCATAGGGGGCTTCATGGTCGACCGCATGCTGGTGAAGAGGGAGGATAGGCTCCAGGGGTTCGCCGTCACCGACGAGCGGACGATGCTCCTAGAGGGCAAGGCCGGAAGGGCCGCCTTCATGCTGGGCAACTACGTCTGGCTCGCGCTGCTCTGGTACGAGTTCGCCGCAGAGAACTGGATGCCCTGGCCCAAGATCGGGTCGCCGCCCGTGCTGCTACTCGGCTTGATGGCTCAGCTGGCCGTATACTTCGTGGCGAGGGTCACATTGACGAAGAGCGTGAAGAGATGAGGACCCGCATAAAGGAACTCAGGGCCCGCATGGGTTACACCCAAGCGGATCTATCCAAGCTCGTAGGGGTTAGGCGTGAGACCATCAGCTTCGTCGAGAACGGCGAGTACAACCCCTCGCTGCTGCTGGCGGTGCGGATCGCCACGGCCTTCGGCGAGCCGGTGGAGGCGGTCTTCCTCTTCCAGGAAGACGAGATCAAGCTAGGGTAAAGGGGCGAAGCTTTGATAAACACATCTTTTATGGTCGCTGGGGCGATCCTGCTGATCCTCGTGGTGTTCGTGGCGAAACGGGTGTTAGTTAAACCGATAAGGTCCTTCAGCACAAGGATCGCGGACAAGACCACGAAGAGGACCGTGACCTATGCTGGGGTCTTCATCCTCATGACTCTGTACTACGTCGTCGTAGCCGAGGGCTTAAAGGTGAAGGTACGTGAACCCATCTACAGGCTGCTTAATCCTGGCGACGAGATCACGGTCTTCGAGTATAGCGACGGCTCGTACAGACTGGGTTAACGCCTGCGGGAGAGTTGGCACCCCCCAGGCTAATCACCCGGGATCCTTATTGTGAAGGTGGTTCCCTCGCCGGGTGTAGCCGTGTACCTCACGGTGCCGCCGTGGGCTTCGACGTTATCCTTGACGTAGGCGAGGCCGAGTCCGACGCCCGTATCCTTCGTCGTGAAGAAGGGTGTGAACATCTTCTCCCTGTATTCATCCGGTACCCCCACACCGGTGTCCGATACTTCGATGACGAGCCCACCGTCGTCATCGTTTGCACGTATCCCTAGTTTACCTCCCTGGGGCATGGCGTCCATGGAGTTCATGAACAGGTTGGTCAGCACCCTCGACATGCCTCTCATGTCAAGCAAGTAAACCAAGTCATCCGGGACATCGACATCTGTCTCGACGTTGTCGGGGATAATCATGCTCCTGAGCACCTCCTCCACAAGGGCTCTCACGTTTATTCTTAATCTCGTGATCTCCCCCCTCAACGTGAGCGCCTTCCAGTCGTCCAGAATGTTATCCGCATGCTTCACGTTGCTATCGATGATACTAAACATGTTAACGTCGTCTGGGTTCTGCCTCAGGATATGAGCCGCCATGCTGATGTTGCTCAGCGGTCCCCGGAGGTCATGCCTAGCCATGCTGGAGACTCTTCTGAACCCCTCCATGAGTTTCCTGTTCTGCTCCCGGCTCAGTCTCTGGGCCTCTTCGAGGTTTGCTATTCGGTCTATCGCCGTGGCCACGTGGTTGGCCAGTATCTCCAGCTGCTGCCTGTCTAGCTCCGTGAACGAGTCTTTCTCGGTGCTCTCTATGTTGAGGATCCCGACAGCCTCGCCGTCGATTATTATCGGGGACGCGAGCTCGGCCTTGGATAACACGTACTCGTAGTATGGCTGGCCTGTCTCGGGGTTTACCACGAAGACGTAGTCTTGGCTCTGCTTTATGTCGTTCACGAGGATGGTTCTCTTCTCTTTGACGGCTCGGATCGTCACCCCTTTTCCGTCGAGAGGCAGCTCCACGCCGGCGGGGATTCCCCCGTACTTGGCTACCTGCACTAGTTTCCCGCCCTGAACCCTCAGGAGGTCTACCCTCTCATATTTGAAGGTCTCCACCATCGCCTTTATAGTGCATTCATAGATGTCTTGTAGGGTCTTCGCGGTGTTGAGCTCAACGGCGTGGCTGTGGAGGGCGGCGAGCCTACTCTCCAGTGTATTGCGTCCGCTGGAGGCATGCTCTTCTAACGCAGTGGAGGAATCCATTTGGTTGGCTTGCCTCCGTAGCGAGGTCTATTAAGTTTTATTTGTCACTGATCCACTCTGTAGGCGCCGCCGCTGTACTAGGCAACATTCGCCGTGGCGCCTATGTCGATCGCCTCGTAGGCCTCCTTGGCGGTCTCCGCCTGGAGCCTCCTGTCGGTTACCCGGATGTGCTTGATGGTGGACATGAAAAACTCCATGTAGGTTATGTTGGTCTCTTTGCGCCTGTCGGTCGCCGTCGCTTGGAATGTCCCTGTCTTGGTTGATGTGGCTCTCTTGGTGAGGCGTACGAGGGCCAGTGTGACGATCACGGCGATCACCGCGATTATCGGCGGCGTCACATGTAGTTTGGTTGATTTATGTTTGTTTAAACTCATAGTAAGAGGTTTCTTAACCATCTGCAACCGATCTTTACGCGATCGTTATGAGCGAGAAAGGTAAGCTATCCAAGTTCTGGATCACCGAGCTGACGAGGCCAGCGTTCGAGGACTGGCTTGAACACGAGGAGCACCCCGTCGTGGTCATCGGCATCGGCTCCATAGAGCAGCATGGGCCCCACCTTCCTCTGGGGATGGACTCCATGGCCGTGAAGCGGTACATCCACGAGGTGGCGAAGCGAAGCAACAGCGTGGCGGTGCATCCCTGCTGGCCTGGGTTCAGCCCCCACCACCTCGGGTTCAAGGGCACCGTGACGTTCAGCTGGGACACGCTGATGGGGGTTTTAATGGACACCATCGGGAGCCTCGCGTATCACGGTGTGAAGCGGTTCGTGATAATGAACGGGCACGGCGGCAACAGGAACATAATGAACCTCGTGGTGCAGCTGGCCAAGCGGGAGTACGGGGTAATGGTGGCGGCGCCGAGCGGCCCGGACAGCACCGAGCTGGCGAAGGTCTTCGCAGACAGGCAGAAGCGGCTCTGGGACGTACACAGCGGCATCAACGAGACGGGGACGGCCCTGTACATGTTCCCTGAGCTGGTTGAGCTGGACCGGGTGCCTGAGGACTGGACGCCTTCGCTGGACGTAGACCCGAAGCTCCGGGCGTTCCTTGACCCCGACAGAGGCGACTACGAGGTCGTCAGCCAGGTCAGAGCGGCGTGCAGCCAGCCAGACACCGACGATTTCAGCACGGACGGCATCTACGGGCTGGGGAGTCCCCACGACGCCGACCCCGAGGAATACGCGAAGCGGTTCGAGAAACGCGTCGAGTTCGTAGTCGAGTTAATACGCGAGTGGAAGAAGATACCGACGCCCCCCGCCTTCCAGGGCTAGCTTTCCCCTTTTTATTCTATCCACCGTCAGAGCGCCACAGCTAATAAACCCAAAAGTGAACCACGTCCTATTTGAAGAAGTAAAACAAGCCAGTAAAAAGGGAACAGCCTCTGTTTAGAGAGAGAAGAGGCTCATTAGCATATCTTCTTGATTAATCGGAGGAAGTTGCCTCCCAGTATTCCCTTGATCTCCTGGTCCGAGTAGCCTCTGGCGACGAAAGCCTTAGTCAGGTTCGGCATCTTACTGGCGTCATCAAGTCCCTTCGCGATGGAGGGCACCCCGTCGAAGTCGGAGCCCAAGCCTATGTGGTCGGTGTTTCCGATGACCTCGACCATGTGGTCTACGTGGTCAACGACAGTCTCCACGGTGACGGACTCGACCTTCCTTTTCTCCTCCTCGTCTCCGCCTCTCAGCTTAGCGAAGTCTATGTCTTTCAGGAAGAAGGGCACGTAGTTGACGCCTATCATCCCGCCCTTCTCTGCCAAGGCCTTGATCATATCGTCCGTGAGGTTCCGTTTGTGGCTGCACAGGGCCCTGCAGTTCGAGTGAGACGCGATCACCGGCTCCTCGCTGGCCTCCAGGGTGTCCCAGAGCCCCTGGTCGGTGATGTGGCTGACGTCGACGAGGATGCCCAGCCTGTTGCACTCCTTCACTACGTCGGCGCCGAACTCGGTCAGCCCGCCCTTGGATCTCTGCCATGTAACGCCGTCCGCGATCATGTTCCTGTTGTTCCAGGTCAGAGTCAGCCTACGCAGGCCAACCGTGTGATAGACCTTCAGCAACCGAAGGTCGTTGACCAGGGCCTCTCCGCCCTCGAACCCTATCATGAAGCTGAGCCTCTTACCGTCGTTGGCGACTATGTCGTCGTAGTTCTTCACCAGGCTCACCTTGTCTGATTTCTCGATCTCGTTCAGGCTGTACCCCAGGACCTGTAGCATCCTGTGGGGGGCGATGGGGTTGTATATGGGCTCCACGAAGTGGGAGAACACCTGGCAGTCTACGCCGCCCTCCAGGAGCCGGGGGATGTCCACGTGGCCGTTGTCTGACCTCTCGTGGAGGGTCCTCTTCTTAGCGTCTCCGATGATGTAGGCTGAGTCGGGTAGCGTCGCGAGCACTCCGTCGCAGTGGAAGTCTACCACGAGGGCCTCCTTGTGGAGGGCTAAGGCGTGGCTCTCTTGATCCTTAGTTAATTTCATGGCGATCTACCTAGTGATTATTTACATTACTTATAACTGTCCCTCACTTCCAGTTGAGGGTCTTCGCTGACCTTTACCTATGGCCCGCGAGACGGGGAGTATCAGCAACGAGAGCGTCGCCAGCGAAAAGTATAACGCTGTGGGATGGAAGGATTCGGCGAAGGCTCCTCCCGCTATGGGCCCCAAGCACATTCCGAGCCCGTAGATGGCTTCATGGGTCCCGAGGGCGGCCCCGAGGGCACCCGGGTGGGCTCCTCCGGCGACGCAGTCGAGTATGACCGGCGTTACGATGCCGCCTGCGAAGCCGAAGAGTATCATGGGAAGGAGGAAGCCTGCCACTCCCTGCGAGAAGGCGACGAGGATGAGAGCGGCGAACAAGAGAACCGAGGCCAGTGCGAGGGACTTCTTCACCCCCCAACCCACGAACCTCTCGGCGAACAGGAAGCCCAGCCCCCTGAAGCCGTTTGAGATTGTAAGAAGCAGCCCCACCACGGCGGTTGTGATCCCCAGCTCCTTCATGTGGCCCGGCATTATCGCCATGTATACCCCGAGAACCAGGGCGTAAGGCATCAAGGCTAGGTACACGTAGAACAGGTTTTTCAGGGCCTGGTAGCTGACCCTTAGGTTACCGCCCTCCTTTTTCCCTTCCAGGTTGGGGCGGATAAACGCGTATATGATCACGAAGCTCACCACGTTGAGCGTCGACGCCGTCACGAAGAGGAATGAAAACCCGAGGGTATCTGAGATCATTCCCCCGAGAAAGGGGCCCACCACGAACGCGGTCATCCACGAAATATTGTAGCGCGCCATCGACGTGGTGAGCCGCTCTGGCGGGGACGTGTCGGCGATAAGGGTGCTGGTTGCTACCCAGAACGCCGCGGATACGCCTCCCAGTAGACCCCGGACCAGCATTATCTCCATCACGCCGGTGGTCCGGTAGAAAGAGAGTATGGTGACGACTCCGAGTATGCAGGACACAGAGTAGAATCGGGCCCTCTCGAAAACGTCTAGCAGGAAACCAGTGACAAGCGTAGACACGGTGTAGACGGCGTTACCGACCCCGCCGATGACTCCGAGATCGTAGAAAGAGGCCCCCAGTCCCTCAGCGTAGACGGGGAGGAGATAGATTATGGTTCCGAAGGCGAGAGAAGAGAGAAAATTTGTCAAGTATAACGATTTCAACAGCTTATCCTTTGATTTCTCCATCCCGTCGACCGCCTACCAGCTACTCTACGCCATATGAACTTTGTTGTAATGAAAAAGGGGGGGGGCTTCACAATCTCCGTCTGAGATCCCTGGTTGCTTTAGCGTCGATCTCCATTGTCTCCTTGTTTATCTCGACCCCGTAGACCTCTCTGGCGACCTCGGCTGTCACGTACCCGTTCACCACGTCCCCGAGCACCAGCTCCGGGTCACGCTTCAAGGGATCTCCCCACCCGCCGCCTCCCCCGGTGACGAGGCTCACCACGTCGCCCTTCCGCACCTTGAGGGCCGCGACCTTCAGCACCCTCATGGGGTCCTCGCCCTGCCTGTAGACCACGGCGTAGTTAGGCGTGCCCTTCATGCCTCCGTCCACGCCCCAGCACGGGAACTTTGATCTCCCCGCTGAGACGGTGAAGCTAGCCTCGCTGCAGAGGAGCCTGTAGTTCCTCACCGCGCCGAAGCCGCCTCTATGGGTCCCGTGCCCGGTGCCGTCCCCGGTGTTGAGGGCGTACCGCTCGACCAGTATAGGCGTCCTCCGCTCGTAGACCTCGCTGGAGGCTATGTACGTCTCGCCGTCGCCGCAGGCCACGAGGGCGCTCTCGCCGTCCATGTCGTAGCCGGCGCCCCATCCCCCCGGCTGGGGCTCGACGATGGCGAAGGGCGTCCCGGTCCTGTCGTCTACGCCGCCGAGGATCGTGGCCTCTATGGAGAGGAAGTGGCCCGCGCTCAGCCTCTCCGGGGAGACGTGAGCGAGGGCCTTCCAGACTATGTCGGCGGCGTGGGACATCCCCTCCCAGAACGTGGATGTAGGCGCCGGCCTCTGGGGGTTGAACACAGTCCCCTCGGGGGCTATGATCTTGAGGGGCGCGAAGAAGCCTCCGTTGGGGTGGGTGTAGGGGTCTATCATGGCCATGTAGGTCTCCCTCACCCCCGAGACCGTGCTGGGGTAAGCCGAGTTGATGGACCCCGCTGCCTGCTTGCCGCTGCCTGTGAAGTCCACCAGGAACTCGTCGTCAGTGATCTTGACCTCCACCTTCACCGGGATGGGGTCGTCCGTTATGCCGTCGTCGTCGATCCAGTCCTCGGCCGTGAAGGTACCCTTGGGCAGGTCCCTCATCTTGAGCCTGGCGTACTTCTCCCCGTCCTCCAGCAGCCGGTCCATGGCGTCGAGGACCGTCTCCAGGCCGTACTTGTCCACGAGCCAGTTCACCCTCCTCCCGGCGACCTTCAAGGAGGCCACCTGGGCGTACATGTCCCCGAGGACGAAGTCGGGCATCCTGGAGTTGTACCTTATCATCTCCACGATGCTCCTGTTGGGCTCGCCGCCGACGTAGAGCTTCACGCAGGGGAACTGGATCCCCTCCTGGTATATCTCTGTGGAGTCGGAGGTCCAGCTCCCGAAGTGCATCCCTCCGACCTCGCTCCAGTGGCCCTTGGCCACCGCGAACCCGAGCCTCCGGCCGCCGTTGAATATGGGCATTATCAGGGTGACGTCGTTGAGGTGGGTCCCAGACTGGTAGGGCACGTTGCTCACGAAGACGTCCCCGGCCCGGATGTCGTCTCCCCACATCTCCACCACCTCTCCGGCGGCGAAGTCGAGGACACCCGTGAACCCAGGTATCCCGGGGGCTTGGGTCACGAGGTTCTTGCCCTCGGCGTCTATGAGGCCGACGGCGTAGTCCAGGACCTCGTATATGACTGGGCTCTTCGCGGTCCGCCCCCAGGAGTAGAACATCTCCTCCGAGGCCACTATCAACCCGTTCTTGATGATCTCCAGTGTGAACGGCGACGTGCTGTTTACGGTCATCTTACCACGCTCCTGATGACGGTGTTACCAAACCTATCCACGGACGCCTTCTGCCCGGTGAGCACTATTATAGTGGCTGTCGGGTCCTCCAGGATGGCTGGGCCCTCGAGGCTGAACCCAACGGTTAGAAGGGTTCTGTCGTACACGGGGAGTTCCTCGTAGCCTCCGTTTATGTACACGCTCCTATCCGTGAGCAACGGGTCCTGGGAACCCGACGGCTCAGGCAGCTCTCCAAGGCTGAGCTTCTGTACCCTCCTGATGCCAACCACGTGGAAGTTGACGATCTCGGCTGGGTCGCCGGGCAGTTTGAATTCGTACTCCCTCTCGTGGGTCGCGTGGAAGCTCTCGAGGATCGTCTGAAGGTCAGGGGCCGAGAGTGCCCCGGAGGGCACATACACCTTGACGGTGTGCTCCTGCCCATAGTACCTGATGTCCGCGTACCTCTCTATCGCGGTGGGGCTTTCTCCTCCCTCCGAGCGGAACATACCGGTGACCTCGTCCTCCAAGTCCTTGTAGATGCGGCTCAGGGTCTCCAGGGCGTCCGGCGCGTCCAGCCGGGTTATGTGGGTGTGTATCGAGTTGTGGCGGACATCCGTGTTCAGCATGCCCCACGCGGAGAACACCCCCGGAGGTATGACGGGCACGACTATCTTACCGATCTCCAGCTCCTCGGCGATGAAGGGGGCGAACATGGGGCCGGAGCCGCCGTAGGCGATGAGCGTGAAGTCCCTTGGGTCGTACCCCCTCTGGACCGAGACAAGGTCTATGGCGTAGGCCGCGTTCTCGTTCGCCAGCTTTATAATTCCCTCGGCTGCCTCCTCGAGGCTCGTGTCGAGCTCGGCCGCTACCCCGTTGATCGCCTTTACCGCTAGGTCTCTGTGGATCGGCAGCTCTCCGCCCAGGAGGTAGTCGGGGTTCAGCATCCCTGTTACGACGTAGGCGTCTGTGAGGGTAGGCTGGTCCCCTCCCTTGCCGTAGCAGACGGGCCCCGGATCTGCGCCAGCGGCCTTAGGCCCGACTCTCACCCTGCCAACCTCGTCGATCCAAGCTATGCTGGTGCCGCCGTTCCCTATCTCCACCGTCCGTACGACGGGGACCATCACGGGGAACCCTGGCCTGAACCTGTCCCTCTCGACGTAGTACTCGGTGGTGACCTCCGGGTTGAGGCCCTCGACAAGGGACGCCTTGGTGGTTGTGCTGCCTCCGTCAAGCGCGATGATGTCCTTCTCACCCACGGCCTCAGCGACCCCTAATGCACCGATGACTCCAGCCACGGGCCCGGACTCTACGGTGTATATGGGGAACCTCCGGGCGAAGTCGAATGAGACCATTCCGCCGTCGGAGGTCATCGCCATGCACTTGCGAGGGTCCTTGGTGAGGGAGCTCTGCAGCCTGCTGAGGTACCTGTCAAGGATCGGGAGGACATAGGCGTTTAGCGCGGCCGTCGAGAACCGCTCGTACTCTCTCCACTCTCGGGTGACCTCGTGGGAGAGGACGACGGGCACGTTGTGACGGCTTCTAATTATCTCCCCCGCCTTCCTCTCGTTTTCGGGGTTCACGTAGGAGTTGAGGAATGAGACGCAGATAGCGTCGACGCCTTTCTCGACGAGTCTCTTAGAGGCCTCCTCCACCTGCTCACCGCTGATCTCTTTGAGAACTGTGCCGTCGGCCATGATCCGTTCATCGACCTCGATACGGAGATGTCTGGGTACGATGGATTCAGGCTTCTTGTACTTGAAGTTGTACATGTCCCGGCGGTTCGCCCTCTGTATCTCGAGGACGTCTCTGTGTCCCCTCGTCGTGAGCAGCCCCACGTTGACCCCCTTCCTCTCTATTATGGTGTTTATGACAACGGTCTGTCCGTGGATTATCTGCTCCATCTCAGGCTGAGCTATGCCACTCCTCTTGATGCAGTCGACGACGCCCATCGAGAGCTCCCTCGGCGTGCTCTCGACTTTAACCCACCTCAGATCTTTGGTGGTGCTGTCGTACGCGACGAGATCGGTGAAGGCTCCACCTATGTCTATGCCCACTCTGTAACTGGAGTCCATTAATACCAAGAGAGGTTCTGTTTTTTTATAATTACCGACAATTAACAAACCAGTTGCCTTGATTTTATTGGGAAATATCATCCGAAAACATAATTCACTGATAAATTAGTTGTTTCATCATATTTCTGGTTGTAAGAATTTAATATAAGAAAACCGTTATTATGTATTCTAGAAGAATTATAACGGTGAAATGTATGCCCGGATGGTATGAATTCGAGTTAGGAAAGGCCGCGGATATTCTGGTCAACGAGCTCTTCAAACTGAAAGAGGGAGAGACCATGGTCATCACGGCCGACACAGAGTCCGATGAGAGGGTGGTGAACGCGACAGCGAGGGCCGCCTTCGCTGCCGGAGGTAAACCCATGGTTATCTGGCTCGCCTCCCCCCTCGGGGTCGGTAAGGCCGCGGACCCCATGTTCCCTACCGAGTCGCTGGTTGGGGCGCTGAAAGGGGCCGACGCGTGGGTCGAGTTCAACAACCAGTGGATATTCTACTCCAACGTGTACGACAGGGCCATGAAGGAGAACCCCAAGCTTAGGTACAACTGCCTCGTCGGCATGAACGTGGACATGATGGTGAG
The DNA here is from genome assembly GCA_020697635.1 of Candidatus Bathyarchaeota archaeon. Classification (GTDB taxonomy): domain Archaea; phylum Thermoproteota; class Bathyarchaeia; order TCS64; family TCS64; genus RBG-16-57-9. The sequence goes on along the minus strand of JAEHCT010000001.1, from coordinate 9,889 downwards.
AACCATCGGCAGAGTCGATTACCCCACTCTTAAGGAGTTTCTGGACAAGCTGACCGAGATCGTCAAGGACACCAACGAGTTCAGGATCACGACGCCCGCAGGCATGGATGTGACCTTCAAGATGACCAAGGAGAGAAGGGCCGGCTACTCTCTAGGCTACTCCGACACCCCCGGCGCCCACATGATGTCGGGGCAGGTCTACTGGGGCATGGACGCCGAGACCCTAAACGGCAAACTAGTCTTCGACGGCTCGGTGAACCCCCCGCTGGGTCTCATCAAGGACCCCATAGAGCTGACCATCAAGAACGGCGACATCATGGCCTTCGGTAGCGGGAACGACGCGGTGAAGTACGAGGCGTGGCTGAGGAGCTTCAACGACCCGAACATGCTCAAGATAGCTCACCTCTGCCCCGGCTTCAACCCAGGCGCGAAGTTGACGGGAGACGTCGTCGAGGACGAGAGGGTGTGGGGGTCCGTCGAGTTCGGCATAGGCAACATGGCTTGGAGGCCGGCGGCTTCTCACTCCGACGGTATATGCATGAACGTGTCCATCTGGTTGGATGGGAAACAGATACTGGACAAGGGGAAATGCGTACACCCTGAGCTTGCGAAATTAGCAAAAAAACTGGGAAAAGCGTAATTCTCCGTTTATTTTATTATTTTCTAACCAAAAAATCTCACGAAACTTATAAATAATTAGTACTTCCCTACAGCGTAGGTGAAAAAAATATCAACATCAAATAAAACATTGATGTACGCTGGAATAATAGCAATCATCGTAATAGCCGCCGCAGGATACTGGTTAATGCAACCGGCTCAAGAGCCTGAACCCGCACCCGTACCCTCAGAGCCAATAGTGTATAGGAGCACGTGGGCTTGGCCGACTCGCATCGACCCCGCCGTGGGGTCCGATGGCTCGAGCACGGCTGCTCATCCCAACCTGTACAACTCGCTGGTCCGCATAACCCCTGAGGGGGTCGTCGGCCCCGAGCTGGCTGAGAGCTGGACGACTTCGAACGAAGGTATGACCTACACCTTCACGCTAAGGCAGGGGGTCATGTCTCACGCCGGGAACGAGATCACAGCAGAAGACGTCGTCTTCAGCATGGACCGGCTACTCGGCATGGGCGAAGGTCTTGCCTACCTGTTCCTCCCATACATCGACGAGGTTACCGCCGTCGACACATACACCGTGCAGTTCGATCTGCTGAAGTCTTTCGGGCCGATTCTGACCGTGATGCCCAACTTCTTCGTGCTTGACAAGGATGTAGTGATGGAGAACATCGCTGAAGGCGAGTACGGCGACCTGGGCGACTACGGAAAGGAGTGGCTGATGACACACGACGCGGGCACCGGACCCTACAAGGTGAAGGAGTTCCTGCTGGAGGAGAAGCTCGTCATGGAGAAGTACGAAGACTACTGGGGAGAGACCCTCGACGTCGAGGGCTTCAAGTTCGTCGAGAACGCCCCCGACATAATGGAGATGATAGGCACCACTGAGCCCATCACCGTCAGGACTATGATGTCTAGAATGGAGCTGGAGCGTACCGACAGTTGGCAGCCCATAGAGAACCTGGAGGAGATGGTTCAGACGGAGGGCGTCGAGATGATCGGAGAGGTCGGCACGTCTCTGCTGAACCTGATGATGCACACCAATAAGGCGCCGACCGACGACGTACACTTCAGGAGAGCGATGGTTTATGCCTTCGACTACGAGACCGTCGTCACGGACATCTTCCCCCACACAACGCTGGTGAAGGGTGTGGTCAACGAGGTGTTGCCAGGTTACACCCCAGACCTCGAGCCATTCAGAAGAGACCTTGATAAGGCGATGGAGGAACTAGAGCAGTCAGTATACTACGACCAGCTTGATGAAATCGAGATCGAGATCCACTGGTGCGCAGAGGTACCCGCGGAGGAGAGGATATCCCTCCTGTTCATGGACAACATGGCGGACTTGGGGATAAGCGTCAAGATCGTCAAGGAGCCGTGGCTCTCCATGATAGAGACTATGGCAGACCCGGAACTGAGCCCCAACGTCGTCGTCGTCTACAACTCGGTGCACTTCCCCGAGGCAGGAGGCGACCTGATGAGATACCACTCCGAGTCGGCCCCAACCTGGGAGCAGAACGAGTGGCTTCTCGATGAGACCCTCGACCAGATGATCGAGGACGCCCTAGGGACGGTCGACCAGGCGGAGCGGTTCGAGAAATACGGCGAGATACAGGAGTACATCTACGATGTGTGCCCGACTATCTATGTGCTGCAGACGACGACGCTGCGCTGTGTCCAGGACTACGTGGACTATCCATACGTGGAGTACGGGGAGCAGGTCAGCGGGTTCGTTTACAAGGTACCGTTAGGCTTTAGAACGTACTACGGCCTATACACAGGCGTAAACCAACCCTAAGCCCGAGGACACCAGATGAACATCAAGAAGTACGTGGCGTACAGACTCATATCCTCTTTTTTCGTTTTGTTTGGATTATCCCTTTTAATATTCTCACTTTCGAGGCTCGTGCCGGGAGACCCTGCCAGACTTGCCCTCGGCCCCATGGCCCCCCAGTGGGCCGTTGACAAGCTGAGGGCGCAGCTTCACCTGGACGAGCCAGTCTATATCCAGTATATCTACTGGGTGACGAACGTCTTCAGGGGCGACCTAGGTCAGTCTCTGGTGACGCGGCGTGGGGTGTTCAACGACATCTTCGAGTTCTTCCCCGCGACTTTCGAGCTGGTGATCTTCTCCGTCATACTTTCGACGAGTCTAGCAATCATCCTAGGCGTGACTTCAGGGAAGTACGCTAACAGCCTCTGGGACAACATCGTTCGCGTCACATCGTACGTAGGCATCGCGATCCCCAGCTTCGTCTGGGCGATCATGTCTGTCTTCATCTTCGGGTACCTCCTGAGGTGGTTCCCGACCCTGGGGAGGCTCAGTTCCGGCGTGGTGATGCCGACGAAGGTTACGGGGCTGCTTCTCGTGGACTCGTTGATCGCCGGCAGGCTAGGCGTCTTCAGAGACGCGTTTTACCACATGATACTGCCGGGAACCTCGCTGGTAATCAGCCGGCTGGCCCAGGAGGCCAGGATCACACGGGCCAGTGTGGTGGAGAACCTTCACAAGGACTACATAATGGCGGCGAGGTCTTTCGGGATACCCGAGAGGACGATCACGCTGAAGTATCTCCTGAAACCCTCGCTGATCCCAACGGTGGCCATCATGGGCATGGACATCGCCGGCTCCATGGGCGGCTCCTTCATCGTCGAGACCATCTTCAACTGGCCTGGCCTCGGGAGGTACGGGATGAGCGCCATGCTCAGCAACGACATCAACGCCATAGTGGGCGTGGTGATGCTCATAGGCGTGTTCTTCGCCTTCATGAACATCCTGGTGGATCTGATCACGGCGTACCTGGACCCCAGGATCATGATGAAGCTGAGGGGGGGCTGATATGAACACAGAGCTCATGAAGGAGCGTTGGAGGCGGAACTGGTACAAGTTCTCGAGGAACCCTCTCTCGATCCTTGGCCTGGCGGTCGTCCTGGCGATCATACTCATCGCGATATTCGCCGACTTCTTTGCGCCGTACCCAGAGCACGCCTTCGTGTTCGTCGACTTCAAGAACGCTAAGAGGCCGCCTTGCTGGCAGTACCTCTGCGGGACGGACATGGCCGGCAGGGACATATTGAGCAGGATATTCTTCGGCTTCAGATACAGCCTGGTGATGGCGGTCTCGGTGCTGTCGGTGGCGACGCCGCCGGGCGTCCTGCTGGGACTAGTCGCCGGGTACATGAGGGACACCTGGGTGGACATTGCGATAATGAGGGTCGCCGACGTGTTCCTGAGCGTGCCGTCCATGGTGCTGGCCCTCGCCGTGTGCTCCATGCTGGAGCCCACCCTGTACAACGCGATGCTGGCCGTGACGGTGATGTGGTGGCCCTGGTACACGAGGCTGGTCTACGGCGCCGCCTCTTCCATAAAGAACGAGTACTTCGTCCAGGCAGCCGAGGTCACCGGGGCGAGCACGTTCCATATACTCTTCGGGGAGATATTCCCCAACTGCCTGTCCACCATATTCACCAAGATGACTCTCGACGTGGGCTGGGTGATCCTCATCGGGTCCACGCTGAGCTTCGTCGGGCTTGGGGCCCAGCCCCCGACGCCGGACCTGGGGACCATGGTCTCGGACGGCTCGAAGTACATCCCGGCCCAGTGGTGGATCAGCCTGTTCCCGGCCCTGTTCATAGTCGTGATAATCCTCGGTTTCAACCTCCTGGGGGACGGCGTGAGAGACATGCTTGCGGGTGATTGATGATGAGTGAAATGATCGTCGATATCCGGGATCTCTACGTCAACTTCAACATATATGAGGGTGTGACTAGGGTCCTAAACGGGGTGAACTTCAGGGTCGCCAAGGGCGAGAAGGTGGGGCTGATAGGAGAGGCTGGGTGCGGAAAGACGACGACTGTAAAGTCGATAATGAAGATACTGCAGATGCCACCCGCCGAGGTTATGGGAGGCGAGATCTATCTAGAGGGATTGGACGTCCTGAAGATGAGTCAGAGGGACCTCCAGATGATGCGGAGGAAGACGGTCTCCATGATTTTCCAGGACCCCACCGCCGCCCTCAACCCGGTCTTCAAGGTGGGGGACCAGATCGGGGACATAATCAAGTATAACCAGCTCGCTCTCGGCAACAAGATCTCGAAGGAGGAGATCCATGAGAAGACGGTGCAGGTGCTCAAGGAGGTCCAGATGCCGGACCCCGAGAGGTTGATGAACAGCTACCCCATCCAGCTCAGCGGCGGTATGCGGCAGAGGATATCCATCGCCATGGCCCTCGTCTCGGCCACCAACCTCCTAATCGCGGACGAGCCCGGCACGAACCTCGACGTCACCATCCAGGACCAGGTCCTGAGGCTCCTGGGGGACCTCGTCGAGGACAGAGGCACGTCCATCATACTGATCAGCCACGCGCTCGGGGCGGTCAAAGGCCTCGTGGACAGGGTGTACGTGATGTACGCGGGGAGCATGGTGGAGGCCGCCAATACCGAGGACCTGTTCTCCGATCCCCTTCACCCGTACACCAAAGCCCTGTTCAAAGCGGTGCCTAAGCTCACGGGAGGAGGCATACCGATGGGGATACCAGGAAGGATCCCTAACTACCTGAGCCCCCCGACGGGCTGCAGGTTCAACCCCCGGTGCTCCCACGCGAAGCCGGAGTGCCGTGAAAACGCTCCGCCATTCTACCAGGTAGGCGACGGACACGAGGTGGCTTGCTATCTCTACGGAGGACAATGACATGAGCAAGGAAATCGTGGTCGTGAAGGATCTCAAGAAATGGTTCGACACCGACGAAGGCATAGTGAGGGCGGTGGACGACATCAGCTTCACCATAAACGAGGGAGAGACCTTCGGCCTCGTCGGGGAGTCCGGCTCAGGCAAGAGCACCACGGCCTACACCTTGATGGGCATATACACGCCGACGGCCGGTGAGATCAGTTACAAGGGGATGGACATCTCCATGGGCATCAAGCAGAGGCCCCTCAGCCTCAAGAAGGAGATGCAGATGGTCTTCCAGGACCCGGGCTCATCCCTGAACCCGAAGAGAAGCATCGAGCAGATCATAGAGCTCCCGCTGCAGGTGCACGGCATCGCGAAGGATGAGCGCAGGAAGAGGGTGATCGAGCTGCTTCAGATGGTTGAGCTGCCCGAGGACTACCTGGACAGACAGCCCACCAAGATCGGCGGAGGGGAGAAACAGATGGTAGCCATAGCCAGGGCTCTCGCCACCAACCCGACCTTCGTGACTCTCGACGAGCCCACTTCGGCCCTCGACGTTTCGATGCAGGCTAAGATCATCAACAAGCTAATCGAGTTCCAGGAGACGCTTGACCTCTCGTACCTGTTCATCACCCACAACTTGAGCCTGATGCGGAACGTGGCGACACGGGTGGGCATAATGTACCTGGGGAAGCTCTGCGAGGTGGCGCCGACGGGCACGTTCTTCAGCAAGCCCCTCCACCCCTACACCAAGATGCTCCTGTCCTCTATCCCCGTCATCACGAGAGAGGAGGAGGCGGTGAAGCCCGACAAGGTGGTGTCGATGGGCGAGATCCCGAGCCCGGTGAATGTCCCCAGCGGCTGCTATTTCCACCCGAGATGCAACGAGTGCACCGAGAGGTGCAAGAGGGAGGATCCGCCGATGGTCGAGGTGGAGCCCGGGCACTTCGTCAAGTGCCACACACTATCTGAATGAAGTAGTTGGCGCCGAGTAGGCGTTCATCTTTTCTTTTGTTTTCCGTAGACTCGTCGCCAGATGGGCTCAAGCTCCTCCTCCGGAGGGGCTTCGTATCCCCCGATCTTGCTGTGGGAGACGCCGTGCCTCTTCCAAAGGGTCGCCCTGAGCTCCGCCACCTTTACCCCCATCAGCACCGGGTCCAGGACGGGTACGCCGTACTCTTCCTGCGCCCTCTTCGCCTGCCCCGCCATTCCTGTGCAGCCTAGGACGACGCACTCGGCCATGTCATCCTCCACGGCTCCTCTGGCCTCCCTGAGGATGGCGGCCTGGGTCTTCTCCATGTCATGCATGTCCGGGACCGTGAGGTCCAGCACCCTCCACGAAGCGATCCGGTCTTCGAATCCGTAGTTGCTTGCGTTGTCCGTCATCTTGGGGATCCACTTCCTCCTTCCGACGAGGACCGAGAACTTTCCAGCGGACAGCATGGAGGCGACGTGTAGGCTGGCCTCGCATACGCCTACGACGGGGATCTCTACCAGTTCCCTGGCCTCCCTGAGCCCCGGGTCGTAGAAACACCCGATCACCACCGCGTCGAAACCCTCCTTCTCCGCGTTCACCGTCTTCTCGATGACGTTGTGGATGGCGAGGTGCTCGTAGAACTCGTACTCCAGGTGGTTGGTGCCCGAGTCGAACCCGGTCCCCACCAGCGTCGTCTCCGGCTCCGCGATGTCCTTCGACCACTTGGGGAACCAACCTATGAACAGGATCTTGTTTTCCAACTCGAAGAGAACGCTCCTGCCACATCATGTTTCTTCGAAGGATAATAGCTGTTACTATCGGAAATTTAATGAAAATTACTAAATCAAGCTTAAAGGCGTGATCAAAATATATTGTACCGCGTTGAGAGATGAGCCAGCACATGAACCGACGCACAACCTCGGCCGTCCTCCTGTTGCTGCTGTTGGAGTCAGGTCTAGCGTACATCGTCTTCAACCACACCGCCCGGGATAGGACGCCGACCACCACCTATCTGAGCGAGGAGACCGTGACCTGCTTCGACATCTCGAACTGGGGGGACGCCCTGGCCGTGGGAACGACTGACGGGACGGTCTCCTACTACAAGAAGGGCAAGGCCGTGTCTCAGTGGGTGTACAAGGGAGGCTCGGAGGTCCATTCCGTCCTTGTGTCCGACGAGGGGGACTACGTCCTCGCCATGGACTTGAACCATACCGTCTCCTTGTTTCGCTCCCTCGGCGTCGGCGTGAACACTCCCAGATGGAGCCAAAGACTGCAGGGCGGCCGCGTACTGGCGGTTCACTCCTCGGGCGGGATACCGCCCATAGTCTACATGCTGGCCTCGGTCGACGGATGTATCCTCCTGTTCTCCGACAGGGAGGGCCTGCTCTGGGAGTACTCGACGGGGACAAGCGGCGTCGCGGCGGAGATATCCTACGATGGCAAATATATGGCCGCCGTGGACGCGGAGGGAAGGGTCTACCTCTTCGACGTCGGCGAGCCCAGCCCGGTCTGGGCGTCCTCCACGGGGGTGACGGACGGAGTTATCTCCCTGTCCCAGTCCTCCCGGGTGGCAGTGGGCGGAGGCGATCCCTCCGGGGGAGGGCGAGTCCTCTCTCTGTCCCTGGAGGACGGCGAGAAGCTCTGGGAATGGGGGACGGCATCTCAGGTCGCCTCAGTCTCGATGTCGAGCGACGGCTCAAAGGTGGTCGTGTACGAAAGTGAAGGCAGGGCTTCGGTTCTCACGGAGTCCGTGGGAGAGGTGGCTGTGAGGGAGCTCAGTGCCGCTGGGCGCGTCGAGTCGGTCTGGTCCCCTCCCTTCGGCTCTTACGCCGTCGCCCTCGGCTCCGAGGGGCGCGTATACTTCCTCTACACCAGCCGCTCGACCCCCCTATGGGTGTATGACGCCGGGGCAGACGTTGTGGGAATCGCCGTGACGTCCATCGGGGACAAGGTCTTCATAGCGGACAGGGGAAGCGTGGCGGTGATCACCAACACCGCCGAGACGGGGATAATCCCGGGATCACGGACCCTGTGGGGGGCCTGGTTCCTGACTGGGCTCGCCGGGTTGGCCGTAGTCTACCGCGTGGCGGGTGCTGAGCCAAGGTGGCTGAAGCCCGTCAAGGCGAGTTACCCCATACTGGTGTCCGGCTTGGTGATCGGAGGCACCTTGGGGTTCATCACGTATGGTGGGACCCTGGAGGTCTTCACCGCCGCGGTGAGCTGCGCGGTGGGGTGCTACTTCGGCTTCCGCAAGGAGTCAGGCGGCTTCGTGGTTGGGCTCTTCATATCGGTGGCGGGCTCCTTGGTTGCGTCCATCCTGCACGGCCTGTTCGTCTGGTTCAGCGGGGTCGAGAGTAACGTTGTGTTTCTGGTCATAACCAGCGTGAGTGGCGGGACTCAGATCGGGTTCGTTTTCGGGTGGCTGGGTATCTCCTTAGGGTTCCTTGTGACGAAGTTTAGGGGAGCTCGTTGAGAGATGCGGCCCCCTCGTGAGGAGCCGGCCGTCGTGGGTGCCTCGGTGGCTCTAAAACGTTAAATATCATAGCAATATCTCGTTAAGCAAATTACGCTTAATTTGGGGTCTAATGTATGGAGTGTGATGTTCTCGTCATAGGCGGAGGCGTCCTCGGCTTCAGCTCGGCGTACCACATGAAACGAAGGAAACCCGACGACAAGATCGTCCTCATAGACAGGCTCGGCGGCCCCGGGCAGGGGAACAGCGCCAAGAGCGAAGGCGCCTTCAGGAACGTCTTCACCTCCAAGACTAACTTCCTTCTAGCCGACTCGACCATCGACGCTTTCACCCACTTCCAACACGATCTGGGCTATGACCTTAAGCTGGACCATGTCGGCTACCTCTGGCTCTTCAGCGAGGAGCAGCACCGCCGCTTAATGCCCGTCCTCGACTCCATGGCTCGGCTGGGGGTGGAGCTGAGGTTCTTCGACGAGGAGCTAAGCAGTATGATCCCGGGTCTCGTCACCGAGTTCACGGGCGAGGAGGCTGAGATACTGGGCCTCGAACCCGTCGACGTGGCCATGCAGGGCGTGAAGTGCGGCAGCATTGACGCGGACTCCCTGGTCCGATGCTACGAGCGGATGTTCCTCAAGGCCGGGGGCGAGGTGGTCTATGGGGCGGAGGCGAAGAGGCTGCTCTTGGAGCCGGAGGAGGAGCTGGGCATACCGGGTGAGCCTTTCGTCTGGCAGGACGCCGAGGTGAAGGGCGCCGAGACGAGCATGGGAGAGATCAGGGCCGGCACCACGGTGGTGGCCACCGGCGTCTGGTCCGAGAGGCTCCTAGACCCTGTGGGTATCGACGCCATGATGCGGCCGAAGAAGAGGCACATCTTCGTCTTCAAGGACCCGAGGTTGCGGGGCCTCTTCGAGGTGAAGGGGTTGAACGAGTACGGCGCCCTCCCCCTCACGGTGCTCCCCAAGTCGGGGGTATACCTGAAGGCCGAGGTGTCGGAGGGGAGCATATGGGTGGGTTGCGCCGACAATCTGGGCAGGCGTTTCGGTCTCGAGGACGACCCCCAGCCGGAGGAGGGCTACTACACGGAGGGCATCTACCATGTGCTCGTGGAGTACTTCCCCTGCTTCAAGGACGTCAGGCCCGTGAACATGTGGGCGGG
>JAEHCT010000051.1 GCA_020697635.1 Candidatus Bathyarchaeota archaeon | reverse complement strand
TCCATGGGCTCGGTCTCGAAGACGTCGAGGCCGGCGCCGCTTATCTTCCCCTGCTTCAGGACCTTGATGAGGGCTTTCTCGTCCACCACTGGGCCTCTCGACGTGTTGATGTATATGGCTGTGGGCTTCATCAGGCTGAGTTCGCGTTCACCTATGAGGTGCCTCGTCTCCTCGTTCAGAGGCGTGTGCGTCGTCACAACGTCGGACTCCTTCAGCAGGATCTCCATGTCCACGAGCTTACCCCCGAACTGCTCGGCTCGGTCGGATATGATGTAAGGGTCGCACGCGAGTATCCTCATGTTGAATGCATTCTTCCCGATCTGGGCTACCCGACTACCGATGGCCCCAAGGCCAATGATACCCAGGGTGCTCCCCCTGATCTCTACCTGCCTCTCAATATGATACCTGGCCCAACCCCCGTCCCTAAGCAGACGATCGTGGGCGGATATCCTCCTCGCCACGTCCAGTATTAGCCCGAAAACCAGCTCGGCCACGCTGTTCGCGTTCGCCTCCGCTACGTTACAGATGATGACCCCTTTGGCGGCGGCGGCGTCCACGTCTACGCGGTTGTACCCGACGCTCGTCGTCTGGATCATCTTGAGCCGCTTCGCCCGGTTGATAATCTCCGCGGACACGGGAGCCCCCGTGATGATGACGTCCACGTCCTCGGCCTTCGCGGCTAGGACACCCTGATCCTCCTCGCTCGTCAGGTCGATCTCGGCCTTCGCGGCCAGTGCCTGGTATTTCTTTGACTCTTCGATGTTCTGAGCCCATCTTCCGGCTATGAACAGGATTTTCATAATTATCTAATAGACTGGGACTAAATATAATATCTTAGATCGTAGAAACAGTAGTAAAGAAAGGCATGTGATAGTGAATGGTGATACTGGGTGAGTACCTAACCGTCTCCGAGATGATCGCCGTTGAGATGAACTCTGAGCATCTCGGCGTCTCCACGCAAATGCTCATGGAGACGGCGGGCAAATCCGTGGCAGACGAAACTGCAAAGCGTCTCAAACCCGGCTCAAGGGTAGTCGTTGTGTCTGGGCTCAGCGGCAACGGCGGCGACGGCTTCGTGGCCGCCCGCCACCTCGCGGGCATGGGCTACGACGTCGAGGTGCTCGTCCTCGGAGACCCCGCGGACATCACTCTGGAGAACACCCGCGTCAACTACGAGGCAGTCAGGAACATGACCTCCAGCATCGGTCTCACAGTCATCAGGGACTCGTCCCTCATACCCGAGATCAAGGCCGACGCCATCGTAGACGGTTTGATAGGGACAAGCATGCGTGGGGCCCTGCGGCCACCTTATCTACAGATGGTACAGGCGATGAACATCGCCGAGGCGTACCGGATAGCCATAGACGTACCGACCGGTCTGGTCGCCGACACCGGTGTCGCCCACGGGGAGTGTGTCCAGGCCGACCTCACCGTCACCTTCCATAAGCCTAAGGAGGGGTACATGAAGAAGCCCAGGCAGACAGGGGAGCTCGTGGTCGCCCCCATAAGCATCCCCCAGGAGGCTGAGCTCTACACCGGGCCGGGGGACGTTGCCATGGTCCACCCCAAGAGGAAATCTGACAGCCACAAAGGCATGCACGGCAGCCTCCTCGTGGTGGGAGGCAGCGAGACCTACTCTGGCGCCCCCGCGCTCACCGCCATGGCCGCGTACGCCGCCGGCTGCGACCTCGTCTACGTCGCGGTCCCAGAGACCGCCGCCCAAGCCGTGGCCGGTTTCAGCCCGAGCCTCATAACGGTGAAGCTCGACGGAAGACGGCTTACCCCCAAGAACGTGGAGATGGTCAAGCCGTTCCTTGACAAGGTGGACGCCGTGGCCGTGGGGCCGGGCCTGGGGCAGCACGAGAAGACCGTCGAAGCCTACACGCGGCTACACGATGTCATCCAGGAGAAGGGGCTCCCCATGGTGGTCGACGCCGACGGCCTCAAGGCGTATACCCAGACCAAGCCTAGGATAGAGGCGCCGCTGGTGTTCACCCCCCACGGCAGGGAGTTCCAGCTCCTCACCGGGAAGAAGGCGGAGGGAGGCTTCGAGGAGAAAGGCGCACTCGTGGAGAAGGCGGCGAAGAAGCTGGGCGCCGTGGTGCTTCTGAAGGGCAGCGTGGACGTGGTAAGCGACGGGAAAGTCACCCGGGCCAACTGGACTGGCAACCCCGGCATGACGGTCGGGGGCACCGGCGACGTCCTCACAGGCCTGACTGGCGGCTACATAGCCATGGGCGCCAAGCCTTTCTACGCGGCCTGCGCGTCGGCGTTCATCAACGGCGCCGCCGGGGACAGGGTCTTCGAGGAGAAGGGGTACCACCTCCTGCCGGAGGACCTCGTAGAGGAGATCCCATACGTAGTCAAGGGCTGCCTAAGGAAGTAGGGGTTGGATGTTTCTGTCCAGCATACAGGATATCTTGTCCAGCGGTATCTTGAGGTCGTCGTGAGCGGCGTACCTGTTCAGGCTCATGAGCATGTCCACGTAGGACCGCTGTCTGACGCCGGGGTAGTCGGTGCCGAACACCATTCTATCCATGACGCCGAGGTTCAGCGCCACCAAGAGGTCCCTCCAAAGCATGTAGAGGAAGCTGGGGTGGTTGACGTCGCCGTAGGGCCAGCTTATGTCGCACCACACGTTCCTGTGCTTCCTGCAGACGTAGAGGGTCTCCTCGACGCGGGGGTAGCCTAGGTGGGCGAGCACTATCTTGAGCTCGGGGAAGCACTGGGCCACCACGTCGATCTGCGCGGGGTCTGTGTGCTTCATGTAGTCGTATGCGTCGGGCATCCCGGCGTGGTGGAACATCACAGGCATTCCCATGCCTGACGCCGCCTCGTAGACCTTGAAGGCGTGGGTATCGTCGGGCGCATAGGCGTCGCTGCACGGGTACAGCTTCAGGCCGTGGAGCCCCAGCTCGCTCCTCTGCCTGAGCACCTCCTCCGCGGCGCCGTGCAGCGTGGGGTTCACGTACCCGAACCCTATGAAGCGCTCCGGGTCCTGGGCCACGAAGGCGGAGACCTGCTCGGGGCTTGTGCGACGGTCGCTGAGGACCACGGCCCTGTCGATGCCCGCCTCCTGGAGGTCGGCCTGAAACTCCTCCAGGCTGACGGTGACGACGGTGGGGTTGGCGGGGTCGCTGTACTCTGTGATGCTTATGTGGCAGTGGTAGTCTACCTTGGGTAGAACGGGACGCGCCGCGTTGTTCTTCTCTCGTCTCACAAGAAGCGTGCCACTGTGGGAAGACATACTTTGTGATCGTATGTCACAATATAAAAAAGGGGGTTAGTTGTTCCCCGTCAAGGCCTAGATCAGCTAACCGTCGGATGTCTTAGAGCGTTGCAACCACTTTGGATTGGTCCTCCTCAAAGAGATATCTGCAGGAGGGAAGAGGCTGGAGGTAGTAGTATACGCGCCGCTGATCATAGTCTGGGGCATCCTCGGGTCAAGACAATAGTTTTAACACCTACGTCGATCACATCAATCTCGGTCATAGTAGTGGTCGATGAGGAAGCCGGCGAGTCGCCGTTCATCCAGACGTACCGAGAGATGCTGGAGGCGATGTACAAGGCCGTGGACGAGGACGACGGCAGGTTCCTGGTGCTAGCGTTGGCGCTCCAGAGGGACATCATCGACGCCACACTGGACACCGTTCTATCCAAGATGAAGGCCCAGGAAAACCAGGAGATGGTGAGGAACCTGATCCAGCAGTTCATCGAGTTAAACAAGGACGAGCTAAAGCCCATTAGATGAAATAACTGATAATCATGTACAGCCCCACCAGGATCAGCACCGCCGCGTTTATCTTCTTGATTCGTGGAAGCAGCCAGACGAGCCGCTGGTGCACGTAATCTTTCGAGTAGGTCAGGGCCAGCGTAAGAGGCACTATCACGGCTGAGGCGCCGAGCCCATACGCTAGAAACGCCGTGAAGACGCCCAAGGGGCCGCCCGCTGTCGACGACTGGAGAACCAGCAATACGAAGACGGGTAGACTGCAGGCCAAGGACGCCGCCCCGTAGCCCACGCCGTAAAGGAAGAAGCTCCTGTAGCCCGCCCTCCGGGGCGCAGAGACGTTGACAGCCGGCACCCTGTCGAAGACGTCGCTGAGCCCGGACGCCAAGCCGATCAGCATCAGCAGCGCCCCGATGAACGGCGCAACGTATTCGAGCCTCGACGATACCTGGTTCAACGCGAACGAGGGGAGGAGCCCGACGACCATGAAGACGATGAGGAACCCTGTGACGACGATGAACGCGAACCCGAGGGATGCTCCGAGGCTCCTCTCATCCTCGTCGAGGTTCATGTAGTACGCGACGTAAGACGGAAGCATAGGCAGCGCGCAAGGCGCCAGCACGGCGAGCATCCCCGCGGTGAAAGCTACGCCTAGGCTGGCCAACTCCATGTCCATCAGCTATAACTCTGCATTAGCTGCTCAAATCGGTTTAGGGTCGTGAAGAAGCCCCGGTACCGGATGACTCCCTCCGCGTCCACGAACAGTATGGTGGGGATGGCGTTAGTCTGGTAGGTCCCGCCTGCCTCGGGGGAGCTGCCGAAGCTCCACGTGACTCCCTCGGCCTCCGCGAACCCTCTGAGGGTGCTACTGTTGTACCTTGAGTCTATGTTGATGGTGATTATCTCGACGTTCGGGAACTCGTCCAGCTCCTTAAGCACCTTGATCTGCTCCCTGCAGGGCGCACACCATGGAGCCATGAAGTCCACTACCAGTACCTTGCCCTCATGGTCGCTGAACCTGACTGCTCCTCCATCCAGCAAAGGTATCTCCATGTCCGTGACTAGGTAGCCCGTCGTGATGCCTTCCTCATACGTCACCGAGTCGTCACCGCGGCCGAAGTACATGTATGAAGCAGCCGCGCCGACGAGCAACACGACGATCGCCGGTAATACGTATCTCCTGGGTAGGCCTGACATTCCTAATGTTCTCGCGGAGCCACGGCTAAAAAAGGTGATGAAAGATGTCTACCTTCTCTCGGCAGCTCCCCCGAGGTAGATTCCCGCCCGGAGCGCGTTGATGGCCGTCTGGTAGTCAACATATTCACCCCTCATGGTGCGGCCGTCCACACGCTTGAAGCTGGGAATCAGCGACACTATGTCGCACATGGTCGAGGACGTGAACCTCAGCTTGACCTCGACGGGCTCCTCCACGCACCTCGGCTCGGGGAACGGTTTCGACAGCGCCTCCTTCACCTTCGCGGTTATGAGCTTCCCAGATTCGTTGGGGTGCAGGCACTTCGCGGAGTACCTGCCCACCGCCCACTTGACTGCCGCCGTGGTGACCCCGGGCACGAAGGCCTCGGCCTCCTTGGTCGCCGCGTAGTCACCGGCGAGGAACACCGACGGGACACCGTAGAAGCCGGCCAACGCGGAGTTAAGCCCGAACTCCCCCGTCTCCCTTCCGTTAATGGAAACCCCGTCGACGGCGCTCCCCGATATGGTGTGGCACAGGATGCCGTTCACCGTGCCCTTCATGCTGTGGTAGCCCACGTATAGGGCGGCGTCGAAGCTGTCATCTATGCCCTCCATCATGCCGTTGGGCTTCGGGCTGCCCCTGACGAGGTACGCCGCCTCGTGGACGTCCTCCGGCCTCATGTTCCGCATGCCGCCGTGGGCGTCCGAGACCACTATCTCCTTGACCCCGGCCTCCAGCGCGCCTTCCACGGCTGCGTTGAGGTCACCTACCATGAGCTTCCTCGCGAAAGCGTACTCGCTGTTGTTCCTGTCCACCTCGACCCAGTTGACTATCCCGCTTATGCCCTCCATGTCGATGGAGATGAAGACTCTACCCGGTTTATACATAGAGAATACATATTTTCTCATGCATGTAAGACTTGTTGGCCGATGGGATGGTTTGCGGGAAAGATGAAACAGTATTCAGTTTCATAAATCCGTTTCTAATATAAATTTACCAGAAGATTCTGTCTCAGTAACGGCGATAGGTGTCAGATATTTCCACGTTTCTGGGTATCTTCGAGGGCGAATCCGAGAGCACGCAGATATCAGAGGATAAACCGCTTGCCGCTTTGAACAATGAGGAGGAGTTCTTCCTCCAGCAGATGAAGGGCCTCAAGATCAAGAGGATCCTACCCAAGTTCACGCCTGATGGCATAGCCTACGGCGAGCTCGCGTCCCTGCTAACCTACTATGACAGCGATCAGATGAGGGTGCTGCTTGAGTCCCTAGCCCAGAATGGATACATCAAGAAGATTAACTACGGCACGGTCGCCCTGTGCCCAAGCTGCTACAGCCCGGTGGTAATGATAGTACTATCCTGCCCAAGATGCGGGTCCATGAAGATCACGAAGAAGGAGGTCATCAAGCATAGAGCCTGTGGCTACACAGGCTACACCGAGGACTACTTCGACGGAATAGATTGCCGTTGCCCGCTGTGCGGCGCCGTCTACGACCCGGCAGAGTACCATGACCCCGACGCCGAGGACGACGCGGGATTCACGATAGCCGAATCTATGTACGAGTGCGATGGCTGCGGCTCGGTCTCCGGGAAGCCGTCTGTCACCTACAACTGTATCAAGTGTAAGACGAAGTTCCAGAGCAAAGACATCTGCTTCGAGAACCCAAAAGGCTACGAGATGATCGACCAGGATGAGATGGCTTCACTGAGGGAGGCACAACAAGAACCGGTGCACCCCGGAGCCGTGGAAGAGGCCATCATCACACCTGACGAGACAATAGACGCTGATATGGAGCAGTCCGAGAGCCTAAATGAGAAGTTACTCGAAGAGGAGCCGGAGCAGTTAGTATTCATAGACGAGCAGAGCTTCGAAGAGCCCGTGTCGCTGCGTGTCCCCGAGGAGACGCAGGTTGAGGAGGAGCCGGGGTACGAAGAACCAGAGTCGATGCGTGCCCCCGAAGAGCCGGTATTCGATGAAGGCGAGTCCGAAGATTTTCAGTTAGAGTATACGGAAACCAGCGAGACACAGGAGCCGGGACAAGAGCCAGAGTATCTGCTAGAAGAGGAAGCTATAGAGGAGCCCCCTGAACCCGCGGTTGAAGAGGAGAAGCCTATACAGGAGAAGAAGGGCCTCTTCGGCGGCCTTTTCTCGAAGAATGAGAAGAAAGAGAAGAAGAAGCCCAAACCCGTCGAGAAGAAACCCATGCGCGTCGAGCTGGAGGTCGTGCAAAGAAAAGAGACCTCGATCCTCCTCATAGAGGAGAACGAGGAGACGGCGGCCAAGATACTGGAGAGGCTTGAGAGAACCCGGCTGCAAAGCGTGGAGGTCCGCCACGCCTTCACGGGAAGGCTGGGCCTCAGGGAGCTCCGCAAAGAACACGACGCCATCATACTGGACACGGAGATTAGTGACATCGACCCGAAGCTGATACTTTTAGAGATGGTGAGGTGGAAGATCGATACACCCATCATAGTGATCTGTGATGACGAGGCGAAGCTGAAGAGCTACAAGGGATACAGGCTGAGCAGGGTGGAGGTCATCGACTCATCCGAGAAGTCGTTGAAACGTGTATCGGAGATAATAAACGACGTGTTATCCTGATGTGGTGCTTCAGAGCCTATTTCTCGAGGTTCTTAGGCATCTTGAAGAGTATCGGGGAGCCGCAGTAGAGGCAGAGCATCGTCTTGGGTACCACGTGTTCACAGTTCTTGCAGACGGTGAGAGCCCAGTCGTCCTCGTCGGGCGTCTCCGCGGGAGCCTCGTATACTAGTTCCTGTGTCATGTTTCTCGGGCTCGACAATGGATCCAGGCTTTTAAGTGAAACGGATCAGATTCACGGATAGAGATCGGTGAAAGTGAACAGTCCTCCATGTCAGACACTCTTATAACCTGACGGAGAGGAGAACCACACATGAACCCTAAACCCGTCCATGACCCGACGAAGGGCAGGATGCGGGCAGCCTGCTTCGCCAGCGGCTCAGGCACCAACGCGCGGAAGATCATAGAGAGAAGTCTGGAGCCCGACAGCCGCTATGACGTCGTCCTCATGTTCAGCGACGTCAGGGACTCGAGGACCCGGAAGAGCGGCGACAAGATGTGCAAGGCCAAGGACATAGCGTATGAGTACGGCGTAGGGTATGAGTGCATGGACATCAGGGATTTCTACAAGGAGAAGGGCGTCCCCCGGAGGGACCTCAGCGTCAGACCCGAGTTCGATGAACGGGTGCT
>JAEHCT010000050.1 GCA_020697635.1 Candidatus Bathyarchaeota archaeon | reverse complement strand
TATGGAGCATCTCCTAGACGACCCGGAGTACCTGAGAAACCACGACAGCGGCGGCATGCTGTCTGCCTTAACCCGTTTCCCATCAAGCGCTAGGAAGGCGATACGAGACGCGGAGAAGCTTGAGCTCGGCGGAATACCGAAGGAGATTGAAAACTTGGTGATAGCCGGGATGGGCGGATCAGCCGTCGGCGGCATCCTGCTCAGAGACTGGCTTAAGGACTTCTCCAAGACACCCATATTTATCTCGCGTGGTAGCCGCCTGCCCGCGTGGGTAGACGAGGGCACCCTGGTCTACGTCGTGAGCTACTCAGGGGAGACGGAGGAGACCCTGAGCCAGTACCATCAGGCCGTGAAGATTGGGTGCCCCTTGATCTGTTTCTGCTCAGGCGGGAAACTCAGCCAGAGCGCCTCCCGGAGAAAGATCCCCCTCCTAAGGTTCCCCAAGGGCTACAGGCCTAGGGGGGCTATAGCGTTCCAGTTCTTCGGGCTCGCGGCGGTCACTAGGAATCTAGGTCTAATCGGTGACGAGATGTGGCGGGAGGTCGAGGAGGCCATCGACGTCGCCAAGAGCCTCAGCGAGGAGATGAACCCAGGCATCCCCACTGACTCGAACCCCGGTAAGGCCTTGGCAGAGAGCATCAAGGACTACACACCCTACTTCTATGGTTCAAGCCTACACGAGGGGGTGGCTTACCGTTGCTGCACCCAGATCAACGAGAACAGCAAGAGCCTGGCCTCCGCCGGGTTCTTCCCCGAGGCGTTTCATAACAGCATCATGGCTCGTGAGGCCCCCCATGATCAGTTGAAAAAGGCGTGCGCAGTTATAATCAGAGACCCCTTAGAGGAGGAAGCCCCGGCTGCGAAGATCGATAGGTTCACCGAGCTGATGGCAGAGAAGTTCGGCGGGGTGGTGGAGGTCGAGGCGATAGGCGAGGGAAGGCTGGCCCGTATGATCTCGGCGCTATACATCGGGGACTTCGCGTCGGCGTACCTCGGTATGCTGTACGGACATGACCCAAGCATAAACGACTCGATAGACGCCCTGAAGAAACTCTAGATACAAGGAATACCCGTTGCCTCGACGACTTTTTTAAGGAAACGTATTCACCGAGAGGGACACACCACCAACCTATTTATCCATAGATTGTCTTCTATCGTCCATAATGGTAGTCGAGGTGGATGACTCTGGCTGGGGCGACCTGGTCGGGGGAGCCGTCATAGTCATGAGGCGCGTCGAGACAGGTGAGACCCGCGTCGGGGAGATACCCCTCAGGCTCTTCAGGGAGCCCGAGTTCAAGTACAAGGAGTATCTACGCTCCGCGACCCAGGTGATACTCGAAGGCATAGATGAGCTGGGCATAGAACGGGGTGAGCCCCTCCACATATGCACGGGATACGTCTTCTCCTCGGCCAGAGAGACCCTCATGGAACTGGGCTACAAGGTTAAGGAGGTAAAGATAACCGGGGCGACTCAGGAGCTGGCGGAGAAGACCTTCGTCGAGAGCCTCGTCAGGCTAGGAGTCGGGAACCATAGGGAGGTCGCCGAGATGAGGAGCTTCGACGGCTTCTTGGAGTGGGTGCATGAGGACATGAAACATAGGGAACAGTATGTGAAGACCGGCTGGAAGAGCTGGTCCAAGCACAGGGAGCGGTGAAGCCTTGGTGAATAGGAGAAGAAACAGGCTGTCGATAGCCATACCGGCCTCGATGGTCTCCGAGCAAAGGCATCTCAGGGATAAGACCGAGGCGCTGGGCCGGGTGGGGCGCGCCGCCGCCATCTACAGGGTTGAGGAGATCATAATCTACCCCGACCAGCCAGACGAGAGCACCCTCATGAAGTACATACTTGGGTACATGGAGACGCCCCAGTACCTCAGGAGGTACCTCTTCAAGAAGCGGCCCGAGCTCAGGTACGCGGGGACGCTGCCGCCGCTGCGGACCCCCCACCACCCCCTCGAGGACCGCGTGAAGAACGTGGAGACAGGGGAGGTCCGTGAAGGGGTGGTCACCAACATAATCGACGGAGGCTACATGGTGGACGTCGGCCTGGACAAGTTCATGGAGGTCAAGGGGCGGGCCCCGAGCAGAGGAAGCCGGGTGACCGTACAGGTCGCTGAGAAGGAACCCAACCTCAAGGGAAGATCAGCGAAGAAGAACAGACTGAGCGAGTACTGGGGGTACGACCTACGGGGCAGCAACTATAAGCTGAGTGAGCTCGCGCTGAGCCCCGAGTGGGACCTGACGATAGCGACCTCTAGGAGGGGCGACGACTTCAACTCAGCAGCCCAAGAGATAAGCTCTCTCTGGGCGGAGAGCAGACGCACACTCGTCGCCTTCGGGTCCAACAGGGACGGCGTTCACGAGATAATAGGTAGGGATCGGAAGAGGGCGGAGGAGTGCTTCAGGTTCATACTCAACACGATACCCGGCCAGGGAACCGAGACCGTCAGGACGGAGGAAGCCATCCACGCCACGCTGGCGCTTCTGAATACGTTTAAAGACTAAACGACGGAATAGATACCAACTCAGGGATGTAACTGCCTTGGCAAGCGAAGACGCGGTGATAGAGTCAGAGCTCAAAGGAAAGACCCTCCTTGTCTACATGCACATACTCAAGAACCCCAACGAGCCGGTGGGCGTCCGGGCGGTGCAGAGGGAGCTAGGGTTCAGCAGCCCCAGCGTCAGCAGCTACCACCTGAATAAACTCATGGACCTCGGTCTGGTTGAGAACGTCTACGGCGACTACAAGCTCGTCAAGGAGGTGAAGGTGGGTGTGCTGCGCCAGTTCGTGACCCTAGGAGGGGTGATGCTGCCTAGGTACCTCTTCTACGCTGTACTCATGACCACGATGCTGGTCACATACTTCGTCCAGCAGCCGTTCTACCCGTCGAGGGACGCCATAACGACCGTGGTGATGGGCGTAGTGCCCACCGCGATCCTTTGGTACGAGACATACAGAATATGGAGGGATCGCCCAAGATGAGTGTTCTAAATGCAGAACACCCCAACGAAAAAGGCTCCCAGGCTGTTCTAATCTCTAGCATTAAGTCACACGAGCACGGAGGGTACAACGATGAATAACAGGGTCATGGTCTACACGGTGCTTGCGGTGACGGTTGGTTACTTGCTGATCTCAGCCGTACCCGGGCAGGTCGAGAGATACGCTGTTCCTCGTCCAGTGATGCTCACCGGCCCCGAAGAGGGTGCCATCGAAAGGGGCTTTAATGATACCAAAGGAAGTCTGAACGCCACCGAAGCCCCCATGTTTGGCTTAGGGGAGGAGGCAGTTGAGGGCCTTTCAAATGAATTAGATGGCCCCATATCATCAGAAGATCGAGGCATGGCCAGTTACTTCGAATTGTACACGTGGTGGTTTATCGACTTGGGTGTGGCGTTTTCCGTTTACTGGCTTGCACGGCGCAGGCTAAGCTAGCATCCATTTATTCTCGTTTAATTCGCTCCCTTCCATCTTCTGCTTTCCAGCGAAGTTCATGGTGGAAAAGATACAATAACTCCAGTTCCTTGATCAGACCCGTGATTGTATGGTCAGACCCATGACAGAGACCAACCTCACAAGCGCCTATGCGGGAGAGAGCCAGGCACACATGAGGTACCTGATCTACGCGGACAGGGCGAACCAGAAGGGTTACCCTAACATCGCGCGCCTTTACACGGCGGTGGCTTACTCGGAGAAAGTCCACGCCGGGAACCACTATAAGAACATCCAGCACAAAGGTGAAGTCTCGACGTTCTCCGGTGCCCTCTTCGGCAGCAGGACGGTGGAGGAGGATCTCCAGAACGGCATCGACGGTGAGCACTTCGAGGTGGACGAGATGTACCCCGCCTACATGGAGGTGGCTAAAGCCCAGAAGGAGTACGCCGCTGAGATCAGCTTCAGGTTCGCTTGGGAGGCCGAGAAGACTCACGCCGCCTTCTATGAACGGGCTCTGGACGCTGTACAGAACGAGAAAGACCTTGACTTGGAGCAGGTGGGGGTCTGTGACGTCTGTGGCTACACCGTGGAGGGTGAGCCTCCCGAGAGGTGTCCCATCTGCAAGGCGAAGAAAGAGAGGTTCACCCTCTTTTCCTAACTATCTTCATTCGGGTCCTGTAGAAGGTTTTCTGCGGCATTGAGTATACCTCTATAAGGGGAACTTTCCTAAAATTTACTATTAAAAATCAAAACTAACGGGGTTTAAACAGTTTCCTATTCGATAACCTCTTAATACCGTCCAATGTCAAGTATTCTAGTTTCCGGAACCGGTGTGAGCATACATGAAGCTAAAGGCAGCCCTGCTCCTGTCGACGCTGGCACTGCTGCTCGTACCATCTGTCCAAGCCCAAGATTACATCCCCAAGTCGCTATCCCTGCTTGTATACAACGACGGCGTGGTGCAGGTCGACTACGAGGCTGAGACAAATCCGTCCCTGGTGAGAATAGAAGTTGAGTTACCGGGGTTCCCTTACGAGAGCCTGCTCGTCGTCGACCAAGACGGTCTCCCCCTCGACGCCTCGGTGACAGATGAAGGCGCATTAGTCGACACGCTGGGTTCCACGGGCATCGTGGTCACCTACTTAACCTCCTCTCTCACCAGCAAGACGGGGGCGATCTGGACCCTCAACGTGACGTCCACCATAACCATTAGTGTAACGCTCCCGCAGGGATCCACCATAATTAACCTAAGCGAGGTACCCGTAGAGATAGGCACCAATGAAGACAGACCCTACGTCAGGATGCTCCCAGGTGACATATCTGTCTCATACATAACCAGCGTCTTCGACGCCAGAGGCAAGGCGGAGGAAGCCATAGCTGATGCAGAGCAGCACATACAGGAGATAATTGACGCAGGGATGATAGTCTCGGAGGCACTCGACTTCCTTCAGCAGGCCTACGAAGCCTTCGATCTGTCTGACTACACGACAGCGATCCAGTTGGCTGCACAGGCGGAAGACGCCGCCGATGAGGCCGCCGCCGACGCCTCGCAGGCCCATGACATGATGGGGGCGGCGAGCCTCGCCGTCTCAGAGGCAGAGTCGGAGGGGAGGACGAAGGGCGTAGACGTCGCTGAGCAGTTGCTGGCCCAGGCTACAACCGCCTACGAGACCGGGGACTACGAGTCAGCTTACGATTATGCCTACCAGAGCCAGATTACGGCGTTGAACGCTGAGAAGCCCCAGAGCCCCATCATCTACGTGCTGGCGGCGACCGTACTCATCATCGGGGGGGCTCTCTATATCAGACTATCCAAGAAACCGGGCAAACCACCCGAGCCCAAATTAATGGAAGTAGACCTAGAAGCCATCTTCCGGGATCACCCGAATCTGAGGATGGACGACAGGGAGGTAATAAAGTTCATCGCGGAGTCCGGGGGCGAGCTGTTCTCCAACGAGATACGGGAGAGGTTCGACCTCCCGCGGACAAGCGCCTGGAGAATGCTGCGCCGCCTCGAGGGGATGGACATAATAGAGGAGAGAAAGGTGGGAGGCCAGAGCCTCGTGAGCATCCATAGGAGGTACCAGAGGTGAGTTACGTGAAACACCTGTTCCGCCTCATTCCTTCGGGTTCCTATAATATGGCCGTACGTAATGGGGTTAACAGGATGAACAGAGTCAAGGCAGCCGCCGCGATGATGCTGATGATAGTCGCGGCGTCCACGCTCCTACCCGCGTACAGCCAGCCCACGCTGACAGCCAGTCAGACAAGCGTGTACGCCCAGCCAGGCGGCGTGTACACAGTCAGAGGCACAGCCAGCGCCGGGGCCTCAGTGTCCGTGGAGTTCACAGCGTCAAACGGGGACACCTTCTCCTACAACTTCACAGCCCCGACGACGGGATCATACAGCTTTGACATCACATTACCCGGGGACTTGAATCCCGACGTGTACACCGTTCAGATCAGTGTAGATGACAGCGTGGTCTCCTCATTGAGAGTCCTCGTTTCACCTATGAGTTCTAGGGAGACGCTCCAGAACATGATCCAGAGCATATTACGTACAAAGCAGGCCCTTGAGGCGTACATGGCAGGTCTTGAGGAAGAAGGCGAAGACGTGCCTGCAGCCGTACTCAACGGCTACCGTGAGGCACAGGAGGCGTTCCAAGAGGCTCGCAGATACTATGAGGAAGATCAGTACGCGGAGGCGCTGGCTCAGGCGCGGAGAGCTCAGACCATGTTCCAGAGAGCATTCAAGGCGGTTACAGAGCCACAGCCGCCTGAGTCTGACGTCCAGCCATCGCCTGAGATCCAGAGAGCAAGAGAAGCCCTAGAAAGCCTCAAGAGCTTGTCCGAGCGGCTCTCAGAGAACGGCTACGACACGACGGCTCTTGATGGAGCCTTAGACAATATAGAGAGCCTGATAGATGAGGCTGAGGAAAAGCACAGCAAAGGCGACCGTGAAGGGAGTCAGCGGGCGCTGAAGGCCGCCGTCGAAGCAAACAACAAAGTTAGGGCGAGGATCGAGCAGCTCTCTCAGCAGATCAAGACGAGGCTAGCTTTAAGGTACAGAGAAAGATTAGAGAACAGGGTAAAGGAGATGCGCCAGGTCCTGAACCAGTACCAGAACACCATCACCAACCAAGATAGAACCCAAGCCCTGAAATCATTGACGACAACAGATCAGAAGATCCAGCGGCTCAAGGAGACGCTGCAGGCCGGGCAGGTTAACATGGATGAGATCCAAGAGCTCAGCGAAGACATAGAGGCGGCTGTCTCCGAGATACAGGACGAGGATACGAGGAACACCCTCAGCGACATGGACAGGGCGAATGCTTGGTTAGAGGCTTGGAGGAATAGAACAGGAACCACCTCGACTCTCAGCCCGTCGGTCAAGTACCAGCTTCGGAGCCACAGCAGTCTCCTCGATAGTTTGAGGCAGAGGCTGCTCAACAGCACCCAGATGCAGCCGGAACCGGGTTCAACGGACTCGACCAAACCTTCTGACGAGGGTGTCACGGGCACCAAGGCTAGCACCGCGGACAAGAACGAGTTGACTCCATAAGGAAAAATACTTGTTCGAATAACACAATATCCTTCTGAAACGCTTTGGTGGACTGTTGGCTTCCCTACGGAGAGACAGAGGTATACGTCTCCGTCGATATGGACAACCTCATCGAGATACTTGAGCCCCGAACCGAACATGAGCCTAGGCAGTTGGCGGAGGAGATAGCCCGGGCATTGGACGAGCCGAGCGGCGCGGCGACCGTTAACGAGCAGGTGAAGCCGGACTGCAGGATAGCCATCGCGGTGGACGGCTCCATGACCCCGAGCCTAGCCTCTCAAGCGTTGTCATCGATAGTCAAACACCTCGTGGAGCTAATCGTCCCGCGGGACAGGATAACCATCGTAGTCGGTAACGGTGAAAGGGAGAGCGAGACCACGCGGCTAATCAGAGCGATACGGGAGACTGATGGGCTGTCGCAGGTGAGGCTGGTGAACCACACCAAGGCCTCCTCCCACCTGGGCGACGTGGGCAAGACAGGCGGCGGGACAACCGTCGAGGTCAACAGGGACTACCTCGACGCCACGCTGAAGATAGCGGTGGGGGAGACCAGGCTTGACAGCCTCTCCGGGTTCACGGGGGCGCAAAGCGCTATACTTCCAGGCATAGCCTCGCTTCAGACGATACAGGAAGCCAGGAGGCAGTACTTCAAGGGAGGCTTCACGCCCGGCGTCATAGAGCTCAACCCCGTGAAGGAGGAGACCGTCGCAGCCGCGAAGCTGGCGGGTGTGGACTATGCACTCAACCTCGCCGTAGATCCGGGAGGCAGCTATATTGGTGCCTTCGCGGGTGGCCTCGAGGAGTCCTGGGGGAAGGCAGTCACCCAGCTCGGGGGCTCCTACGAGGTCAAGGCAGAGGGGCACTCAGACGTCACAGTGGTAAGCGCCGGCGGGGACCGGTTCGACTACAACCTATACAAGACAGCGTGGGCCCTTGAGACGGCGGCCGGAGTTACGAAGAAGAACGGATCCATCGTGCTTCTCGGAGAATGCGGAGATGGGTTGGGGGCCGATTCCTTCACTAATCTGGCCCGAGTCATGGATCTTCAGGAGTTCGAGCGAAGATACACCTACGGGGCGGACGGACTGCACCTCATCAGGAAGGTTACCCGCAATAACAGGGTCATACTGGTCTCGGCTCTGCCACAGTACCTAGTTGAGCCTTTAGGAATGGAGGCGGCTAGGACCACCAACGAGGCGTATAAGCGGGCGTTGAGCGGGCGCCGGGGCAAAGGCACCTACGTGATTCCGCATGGATGCACCACGAAGATACTTCAATAGAGCACTACACTTCGCCTAGAATGGCAGTAGTGCCACGAGCGTAAGCATCATAATGAGTAGGTAGAGAAGGAACCCCAGCTTCCTCGACGCGCTGAG
>JAEHCT010000049.1 GCA_020697635.1 Candidatus Bathyarchaeota archaeon | reverse complement strand
TCGGCGTGGGCAACCTCATCAGGTGCGACGACGGGGCGGGCGTCCACGTCGTCAACAGGCTCACGGAGAAGGCCCCCCACATCGACACGCTTGACGTCGCGTTGGGCAGCATCGAGATTCTTGAGGCGATGAAGGGCTACGATAGGGTCATCATAGTGGACGCCATAGAGACGGGTGCCGAACCCGGCACGGTTTTTCATGTAAACATATCGTGGGATGAGAAGCCGCCGGTGATAACACACAGTCACGGCGTAGACCTGGTGACGACCATAGAGCTCGGGCACCGCCTCTTCCCTGACGAGATGCCAGGCGACATCAGAGTAATCGGAATCGAAGCGGAGGATACATTTACATTGATCGAGGTCTGTACAGAGAAGGTTCAGGCCGCCATAGAGAAGGTGGTTGAGGAAATCCTGCGAATAGAGTAGGAGGAGAAACACGCCGTGAAAAGGTCTGGGATAGTCTTAGCCGGGGGCTCGTCCACTAGGATTGGAGAGGACAAGGGTCTCCGCCACCTCGCGGGCAAGCCCGTCGTCAACCACATCGTCGAAAGGATACGAGACCACGTCGACGAGGTCATCGTCGTCGTTGCCTCGGAAGAACAGAAGAAAAAATATCTGCAGGCTGTGGACGGCGTCCTCGTCGTGAAAGACATGTACCCTGAGGGCTCGCCTCTTGTCGGCCTCATGACGGGACTATCACTCTGCAAGTATCCGTACGCGTTCGCCGTCGCATGTGACATGCCGTTCATCTGCGACGAGGCGGTGGAGACGCTGTTCGCCGAGGCTGAAGGCCACCAAGGCGCCGTCTTCGAGAAACCCAACGGCTGGATAGAGCCCCTCGCAGCAGTCTATCACGTTGAAACAGCTCTCAAGGCGGCCGAGCTACTCTACAGAGAAGGCGATCTACGGGTTCGGATGATCTTGCTGAGCCTCGATGATGTGTCACTCATCCCTGTGGAGAGGTTGAGGGGTGTTGATCCGGAGCTGCTTACGTTCTTCGACACCGACTCCAAGGAGCGGTTCGAGGAGGCCGAACGGATCATCAGGGCGATGTCCGAGAAATAGGGCTTTTAATTATACCGATATATACCGTTTCCGCTCGGAGGCTTAGGAGTATAGGTTATATTAACATTTACTCCTAGAATACATGCGATGGAAACCAGGAAGATCATGGCTCTGGGGAAGTCGTCTCTCGTCATCTCTCTCCCCAAGGACTGGCTGAAGATGAACAACGTCGGCAGGGGAGACGTCGTGTCCCTAGAGACCCTGCGCGACCTATCCCTTGTGGTACACCCCACCATTAAGACGGGGGAGAGGGAGAAGAGGAAGGTCGTCGTCATCGAGCCCGACGAGGAAGAGGACACCATCATACGGATCGTCATAGGGTGCTATCTCAACGGCTATAGCACGATCCAGCTCACGTCGAAGAAGATCTTCACGACTGGACAACAGAAAGCCATCAGGGACGTCGTGAAGTCCCTCTACCTACGGATCATCGAGTCCCACGCAAGCGAGGTGATCCTCCAGACCCTCATGGACGAGTCCATGGCTTCAGTAGAGCAGGGCTTGGACCGAATGCACCTCATCACCCTCTCGATGTGCGGGGACATACTCGTGGCCATGGAGACTTGGGACAGCGACCTCGCTGGCTCGGTTCTGTCCTTGGAGGACGACGTGGACCAGTTCATGTACTACTTGATCCGTTTGATACGGTGTGCCGCCATCAACCCCTCCCTCGCCGGGAAACTGGGCCTGGATATTCTCGACTGTCTTGATTATCAGAACCTCGTGGACAGGATAGAACGTATAGCCGACCACACCACGAACTTAGCTCAGCATTTAGTGAACTTGGTTGAGCACCAAACCGTGATCCCCCTTGAGGTCTGGGCGGTCTTCATAGAGGTGGCCCGCCTCTCGTTCGACTCCTACGAGAAGGCGGTGGAGAGCTTTATCTTAAAGACAGTGCAGGACAGCAACATCATTATTAACAATCAGGAGAAGGTTAGCCAGCTTCTCAGAAAAATATCTCCACTTCCTAGCTTCGGAATCAACGATAGGGCCGTGTTTCTTGAACTGTCCGCCATGAGGGAGAACATCAATAGGATAAGCGAGTACGCCGCAGACATAGCTGAGATAATCATCGACAGGGCTTACAAACCTGAGGCAAAGTAGATACTACTTCTCTATTTTCTCTGCCGTCGTAATGGTGTGATTGGACCTATCCGTCTACGCTATAAGAAAAAAATTCTTTTAAAAGAGCCAGTTCAACGATGAAAACACTCTGATATCCGTATTATATCATATACGTGTATATACAGCAATACTGAAATGTTTAATGATACGCCCCTGAATCTTCATCGCGACCAGGAATGGCGCAAAACTGGTACAAGGAAGCGGAGAAGGCCTTGGAGCCCGGTGATTCCATACAGAAAAGCTATCCCGGCCGCCTCAGCGGGGGAAGTGGGTATCTGATTATCTCTAACAAGCGCCTGATGTTCCAGAACGTGAAGGGTTTTCTGTCCAAGAAATACAACTTAACCATGAATGTGCCCCTCGAGGGCATCAGCAAGGTTGACGTCACGGAAGGCAACGCCATCGAGATCGACGCAGCCGACAAGAAATACGTAGTGAACCCAGACGAGGTTCCGGCACGCATAATCCTGAAGAGCATCACCGAGGCCAAGGGCTAAGCCTAACGCCCAATGGGGGGCGCGCGTCCCCCCTTTTTATAAAGTCCAATATATCGACCCAAATTATCCTAGTAACTGTCCCCGTAGTTTCTCTGCGGCTCCCCGGTCTCTCACGCCCTCGATGACGGTGACGCCGGAGACCAGTACGCTGCCCTTGACTTTTTCATTCTCGAAGCTTGTCCCCAGCCTTCCCTTGACTGTAACCGTGTAACCAAGACCATCCAGTTTGTCGTTGATTAACTCTAAATCGATATCCATTTCATACTCGGGCGAGAAGATCCATACCCTTCTTCCCTCCCTTCCACAGATCTCCTCGACACGAGTCTCATCGGGTGCCGTCTCTATTGGTTCTAGGGGTCCGCTGCATACTTGGCAGTTCTCTGCTTTAGCTAGCTGCACCTTCTCGATGGACAGCTCCTTCAAGTCCGCGAAGAGTAGCTTGTTCGCGAGGACCGGCGTCTCTCCGAGTAACAGCCTGATTGTCTCGCTCACCTGTACGCTGGCGATTAGGCTTATAACCGAGGGGTGTACGCCTAGGACGGCGCAGCTGGGGAGGTCTGCGTCGTCTATGCCGCCTTGGAAGCACTCTAGGCACGCGGTCTCGCCTGGGATTATGGTGGACGCGTCGCCCACCTGCATTATCACCGCGCCGTGAACGAAAGGTGTCCCAGTTCTCTGGCACGCCCTGTTGACCGCGTATCGGGCTGCCATGGAGTCTAGGGCGTCCACGACTATGTCAGCTCCCTCGATGATCCTCTCAGCGTTGCCGTAAGTCACGGAGAGGGGTACCGGCTCCACCTCGATGAAGGGGTTTATCTGATGCAGCCTATCCATCGCGGCCTCGACCTTGGGTAGACCGACCTGGTGCACGCCGTATAGGTGCTGTCTCTGCAGGTTCGAGATCTCGACGACGTCTCTGTCGACGACCCTGATGTTGCCTACGCCCATGGACGTCAGCTGCGTGAGTATGGGGCTGCCGAGGCCTCCTGCCCCTACGACGCATACCTTCGCCTCCTTGAGCCTCCTCTGACCTTCTAGGCCGAATTCTTTGAGAACGATCTGCCGCGAGTAGTAGTCCAGCTCCCCATCCGTGAAGCCTATGGACGCTTGATAAGACATGGTTATTCAATTCGCTGGACACGAATTAAACCCTAGCCCCTATGCGCGGGTCTTTTATCGCTCAGTATCCACTCAATATGGGTTCAAATGTCTGTCAGGAAGGTTGAGATAACGCGGATCAGGAGTGACGGCTCGACGGAGACCCTGGAAGACTCGGTGGCGGCCGACGTCGCTGTGTGCATCTTCGTCGACGGCGAGTTCTACAGGACTCTCATAGCCTCACCCGGGATGCTTGAGGAACTGGTGGTCGGGCATCTCTACACCGAGGGCGTAGTCTCATCACACACCGACATAGCCGACCTCGTCGTCCAACCAGAGAGAGTCGACGTTTCTCTTAGGAACCCAGTCAACCTCTTCGAGATGACGATGGGGAAAAGTCGGCTCCTTACCACCGCCTGTGCGGCCTCCCCGAGAATTAGACCCGGATCCGTCAGAAGGGTCCAGCCCGTCGTAGACTTGGATGATGCCTTGATCCACGGCGTCGTAGACGAGCTTAACAGGCTGAGCATGGTGTTCAGGGAGACGGGTGGCACTCACAGCGCGCTCATACACCATTGGGACGACGGCGTCGTGGCTTTCGCCGAGGACGTTGGGAGACACAATGCCCTCGATAAGGTTATAGGGAGGTGTCTGCTCGACGGAGTCGACCTCAACCGGTGTGTGCTCGCGTCTAGCGGCCGGCTGGCCGGGGAGATGGTGTTGAAGGCCGCCGCCGCGGGGATACCGGTGGTCTGCTCCGTTTCGGCGCCTCTGGCGTCCGGGATAAGTATAGCCGAGGAGGCGGGGATAAGGCTCGTCGGCTTCGTCCGTGGGCACAGGATGAACCTTTACGCTTGAGGAGCCGCTGTTTCAGGTTATTACCTCCTGCGGGTCAGATCTGTTTTATTTCTCTGCGTGGAGCGTCGCTACAGGTATTTCAGCAGGGTGCTCGTCCCTACGATTAGCGCTAGGACTGCGATCATGGTTCTGAGCGTGTTTCCCTTGGCTCTCTTAACGATGGACGCGGCGAAGGGGGAGGCTAACACGACTCCTAGAGACATGACTGTGATGGTTGATGCGTCGACTTGGCCTCGTAGGACTGTGTATGTGGTGAAGCCTACGAGGCTCACGAGGGTCTCGGAGAGGGCCTGTATGGCGATGGAGGTTTTCTCGTCTAGCCCCGAGATTATTGCCCCGGTGGTTACTATTGGGCCGAAGCCGCTGCCGGCGATCCCTTTGTTGAAGGAGCCTAGGAGGCTGATGACGAGTATCCTCGCCCACGAGAAACCTGAGACCAGAGACTTGCTGTAGAGCACCAGCGCGCCCGAGGCTATCACGAGGAAGCCGATGTACAGCCCGACGATCCTCTCCGGGAGGCTAAGCGAGGTGTTTACTCCTATGACGGCACCAATGACCCCGAGGCCTCCGGTGATCAATGCGATCCTGAGGTCCCGGCTCCCGGGGGTGAAGTCCGCGTTCCTGAGGCGGTGGTTGAAGAAGCTGCTTGAGGCGCCCCCTATGAAGGACGAGAACAGGACGCTGGGCACGGTCTCGGCTGGGGTGTAGCCGAGGAGCAGCATTATCGGGGTCACCGTGAAGCCGTAGCCCATTCCGAGGCTGAGGTCGACGAGACCGGAGCAGAAGGAGAGGACGAAGAGGGGCGCGAGCCTCCACAGATCGACGACCATTTTGGATCTAACATGAACGCCTGCTGATAATCTTTATCTCACGCCAAAAGAAAGATTAGTCGAAATGATTTTCGAGAAGATAAAGTCCCGCGTCGTGGCTCATCTGTCTTACTTCGTCGGCTCAGGCCACGAGGCCGTGGTCGTGGACCCCCAGAGGGACTGCCAGGTTTACGTGGACATCGCCAAACGGGAGGGCATGAGGATCAAGTACGTCTTCGAGACCCACCGGAACGAGGACTACGTCATAGGATCAAGGGAGCTGGCTAACCTCACCGGCGCCGAGATCTACCACGGCCCGTGGCCCGAGTTCAGGTACGGTCAGGTGCTAAAGGATGACCAGGAGTTCCACATTGGTAAGCTCAAGGTCACCGCCTTGCACACGCCGGGGCACACCCCGGGGTGCATGTCGTACGCGGTCGCCGACCTAGCGACGGGCGGGGACATCGTGATGGTTTTCACGGGGGACACCCTGTTCGTGGGTGATACTGGGAGAACAGACTTCGGCGGGCCGGGGAAGCGCAGGAAGTGGTCCGAGAGCCTCTATGACAGCATACACAGCAAGCTGCTTCCCCTAGGGGACCACGTGGTACTGTGCCCGGCCCACGGCTCGGGGTCTGTCTGCGGCGGCGGCATCGCGGATCGAGAGGTGAGCACCCTCGGCGCGGAGAGGCTCATGAACCCGCTGCTCCAGATGACCCGGGAGGAGTTCATCGACCACAAGGTCAGGGAGGACCACCACTACACTCCCTACTTCCACATGATGGAGAAGTATAACGTCGAGGGGGCTCCGTTCGT
This sequence comes from Candidatus Bathyarchaeota archaeon, assembly GCA_020697635.1. GTDB lineage: Archaea > Thermoproteota > Bathyarchaeia > TCS64 > TCS64 > RBG-16-57-9. The sequence goes on along the minus strand of JAEHCT010000049.1, from coordinate 2,162 downwards.
CGGCTGCGGGCCCAACCCCAAGGCGTTGACTCCCATGGAGTTCAAGGAGAAGGTGGACGACGGAGGCGTGGTGGTGGACACCAGGCCGCCGCCCTCCTTCGGGGCGGGGCACATCAAAGACTCTTACAGCATAAACATAGCGAGGCTGGGGATGGGTGGATGGGTGCTCCCCTACGACAAACCCATTCTGGTCGTCCTCGGGGGGCAGGACGAATTGGACTACGTTTCGAGGAGCCTGTCCCGGATGGGATACGACAACGTAGGCGGCTACCTCACGGGCACCATCGCGTCGTGGTACACGAACGCGCTGCGCACCGAGAAGCTCAGCCTCATCACCGTGGCCGACCTGAAGGAGATGATGGGGAAGGAAAAGGATCTCGTGGTGGTGGATGTCCGGAGCCTCGACGAGTACAACACCGGGCACATCGAAGGCTGTAAACACGTCTACGCCGGGCTAGTCGAGCAGCACGCTGGCGAGATACCTCGAGACCGGCCCGTGGCGCTCATATGCAAGAGCGGCACAAGGTCCGGGTTCGCGTCAAGCATGCTGCTGAGGCTGGGTTACACGAACATATTCAACGTCCTCGGCGGCATGACCGCTTGGGGGAAGGCTGGGTACCCAGTCACCAATTAATCCCCTTCATAGGTTCTTATCCTGACTCCAGCTAGGCCAAAGATCAGATGGGAACTATGGCTCTCTCGTATCTTGGCGCAACTGGGCTGTTCTTGTCCAGATATTCTGTGAGGATGTCCACCGCATACGCATCCTTACTTTCTCTGTTTGAGCCGTATTTAGCCGGTACACCCTGAGTGGTGATGAAGCATGCGCGGTAGGTCTGCCGGTTGTCTAGCCTCTTGCCGCCGACGAAGAGTTCGTGAATCCGCCTCCCCTCGGGGTTCTCGACTTTGAAGTATAGGTTCAGCCCAGAACAGCGCTTCACGTATCCCCCCATCTGCTTGTACGGGTTCCGGGAAAACGTGTGTTCCAGGTTCTCCTCCATCATTCTCCAGAGCTCCTCTCCGGTGATCTCACAGACCGAGACTGGTGGGTTCGTTGGGACGATGTCCCAGACGTCTTTCGTTTTAATCGGTCTTGGTGTAACAGGCGCCCCGTAGCGCCAGCCATTGGAGAACGCCAGCTCCACGCCCGTGTGCTTCCTCATTGAATCGAGAAGTAGGTTGTCCATCGTCGACTCGAGAACCCTGCTCCTGTTAAGTGGAGTCTTTGTGTGGCCTACTACGGCTTCAAGCTCGTCTCGGTGGGGCCCCAAGACCTTGTCGATCATGTCCTCCGTTGTTGGGTCGGGTTCTATTGACTCCTCGACGGTGACCAGCTCGTGTCTGAAACCTTTCACTCCTCGGTCCGACACCTTGAGGTCTAGTCTCCCGATGAAGGAGCCGTGGCAGCCCGACTGGATGACTATTGCACCGTTCACGACCACGGCCTCGTAGAGCCGGTTGTGGGTGTGACCACTTAGCAGGATGTCTATGCCGTCGACATCCTCCGCGAGCTGGAGCTCTTGGGGGTAGCCTAGATGGGAAAGGACGAGGATCAGATCGACGTGCTCTTCGTCGCGTAGCTTGCTGATGTAACCCGGAAGTTCGTCTCTACCTAGGGTGAATCGGAGCCCCTCGCTGAAGTGAGCCGGCATGGTCTTGTCGACTATCGTCGCGGCTATACCGATCACCCCTACCTTTAGGCCGTTTCGTTCGATCACGGTGTACGGTGGAAATGCGAGCTCGCCGTTACTCGTCCTATAGCAGTTGATGGCAAGCATCGGGTAGTTAAGCCTCCTAACGATCCTCTCGAACTGGCTTGGGCCGTAAGCGAACTCCCAGTGTGCAGTCATGCCGTCGAACGCAAGGTTATTCAGAATGTGGATCATTTCCTCACCGCGGCTATGGACCGCCCCGAAGGTGCCGTGCATGGTGTCACCGTTGTCCAATGCAATCACGGATCCCCTTTGTTCATTCCGTATCCGTTTGAATAGGGTGGAGATCCGGGCGTAGCCCCCAGCGCTGCTATATATCTCTCTTCCTCCCTCCCAGAACAGCTCGGGGTGCAACTCGAAGTAGCCGTGGCTGTCATTTAACTGAAGGATCGTTAGGTCTTTGCCTTCCACCATAGAAACCACATGGTAGATGGGTGAACGGCCGTCTTA
>JAEHCT010000048.1 GCA_020697635.1 Candidatus Bathyarchaeota archaeon | reverse complement strand
CCCAAAAAAAATTTCTGATATAACCAGTAACCGTTAACAAGCCGAGCCCTCAAAAAACGCCTATTACATGTGACTAGTAACTACCCTAACTCAGAAGACGACTTGTCCCCAGATCACAGGCAACCTATAGGAAACGCCGGCTAGTGCACTATGCCCAGGCGGTGAAGCTCCTCTCGGAGCACCTCCATCGTGTTCTTCAGCCGAGTCTGCCTCTCCACGTACTCGTCGCCCGTAATCGTCCCGGCCTTGAACTGGCTGTCCAGACCCGCCAACGTCGCGTCCAGCTCCGTGATCCTCGCCCGAAGTATCTCACCGTAGTCCGCCGGCCTCGCCTCGCCCGTCGTCGGCGCCACGTCCGCCTGCACGACGCCGTCGTGCATCCTCAGTATCCTGTCCGCCACCCTCGCGATGCTGGGATCGTGGGTCACCATCACCACCGTCTTCCCCAGCTCCTGGTTGATCTTCCGCAGATACTGCACCACGATCCGGGCGTTCTCGGTGTCCAGCTCACCTGTGGGCTCGTCCGCCAGGATCAGAGGCGGATCGTTCGCCAGCGCCGCGGCCAACGCTATCCTCTGCTGCTCGCCGCCGCTCAGCTCACCGGGCTTGTGGTTCATCCTTTCCTGGAGCCCCACCACCTCGATGAGCTCCGCGCACCGCCTCTTCCTCTCGGCCTCCTTTATCCCCAGCGCCGCCATGGGCAGCTCCACGTTCTCCAGTGCCGTCAACGTCGGTATCAGGTTCATGTTCTGGAAGATGTGGCCCACGGTGCCCCGCCTGAAGCCCACCAGCTCACCGGGGCTAAGGTTGGTGATGTCGGTGTCGAACACCCTCACGCTGCCGGCGGTCGCCCTGTCGAGGCCGCCCATGATGTTCAACAGCGTAGACTTACCCGAGCCGCTGGGCCCTATGAGGGCGATCATCTCCCCCTTCCTGACATTCATATTCAGACCCCTGAGAGCCTGAACCTCTACCTGACCCAGCTTATAGATCTTTATCAGATCCCTCACGATCACCGCGTTTCGTTTACTCATCACTCATTCCTCCAGCCTCAGATCCGGAGACACAGATATCCTCCTGACTGCCACCAAAATGGGAGCCACCGTGGCGACCAGCAGCAGTCCCACTATCAAAGCCAAGGTGGCCAGAGCCGACCACGGGAACAGTATCCGCCTCTCCACCGCCACAGCCAGCACCTGGTTGAAAAGCTGCACCTGGCCCTTCAGCGAGACATAGCCCACCAAGCCGCCCAAGACGATGGCCAGCAGATCCATCCCCAAGTTCTCGAAAAGAAGGCTGAGAGCCATCTGGCTCTGGCTGTAGCCCCTGATGGACATTATGGTGAGCTCCTTGGCCCGACTCCTCACCAGCGTCGACACTATAAGCGCGACGCCGATGCTGGCCACAAGCCCCGCGAAGTAGGCCCCCAGCTCCTCGATCCTCCTGGGTCCCGCCAGGTAGATGCTGTTAAGCGCCCTCTCCATCTCGAGCTCGGTCACGTCGACCCTCTCCACGTCCCTGTCGATGACAGTCACCTGTGCCTTGAAGGCCTCCAAGTCGACGCCCTCGGTCAGATCCACCACCAGCCGCCTCTGTTCAATGAACTTGTCTTTGACGTTGACCAGAAACCCCTCGTTAACGTAGAGGGTGGGATTCTGCAGCACCCAAGCGTCCCCCGGCTCCTTGCCGAAGAGACCCACTACCCTGATCGGGTACAGCTTAGACTGTAGCTTAACGAGGAAGACGTCGCCGACGTCGACCTGGGCAACCTCAGCCGCCCCCTTCTCCATCATGCCTGCGGACGCGTCCTCTGCCATGGCGTCGAACACCTCCGGGTCTACCCAGTTCGGCTCCGTGTAAGCTGCGTCCCTCCACTCAAGCGGATTTATGGCCCTGATGGGGGTGTCTCTGAAGGCCGAGACGGGGGTGAAATGGGTCTCCTCCGCCACCGCCGTAACGCCCTGGATCTCCGATATCCGAACCATGAGGCCCTCGACGTCCTCGCCTTCAAAGAGCCACACCGACGCGTCGGCCCCGACGCTGTTCCTCACAGCCTGCACCATGAAGTCGCTCGTGCTGGCGACGTTCCCGACGACGGAGACGCTGTAGCTCATTATGAGCGCCACCATGAAAGTCGAGGCAGCGACCCTCTTCAGGTTCCTGCCGGAGCTGATGGCGGAGAACCTGGCCGCGTCGCCGGCGATGAGAGACGCCAGCGTACCCAGCGATGTCTGGAAGCCAGGCACGAACCTCAGGAACAGCTTGATGAAGCCCCAGAACAGCAGTAGCGGGGCGATGAAGCTCAGCAAGTAGTCCGTCCCCCACCACGTGGAGTACAGCAGCGTCACTACCAGGTTACCCGTGGAAGGCTCGAACATGTCCACCCTCAACCCGAAGAACAGCATCCCCATCTTGTACGCCCCGAATAGGAACGCCACCAGCGCCGTCTGCCAATCACCCACGCCCTCGTCCACGGACGCATGCTCCTTGAGGGCGTCGATGATGGTGATCTGGGTGGCCTCTTGGGCGGGCCTGTAGACTGCCGTCAACGCGAGCACCGTGCTGAACAACAGGGTTACCCCCAGGGTCAGCGGGCTGATGCTGTTCAGGACCTCGAGGAAACCCATCTCAGGAATGACGATCATGAGGATACCTGCCCCCGCCAGCACCCCGATCACGGCCGCCAGAACGCTCACGATGAGCCCCTCGAAGACTAAGATGAAGAGGACCTGCCTGTGAGTCATTCCCCTGGTGAACAGAAGACCTATCTCCTTCCGCCTCAGGTTGAAGACCACGTCGGACACAGTCATCCCCAAGTACCAGGCACAGAAGAAGACCGGGAAGGCCACCAAGACGGTGCTCGTCTTCATCTGGTTGGACAGCTGCGACACAGTAGTCAGGACCTCCTGCAGATAGCTTCGAGGCGTATAGATGTACTCGGCGCCCTCGGTGTTGATGTCGTCAAAGATGCCCTGCAGCCTATTCACCGACCCCTCTATGTCCCAGGGGTTGATCAGCGCCTCCCTGTCAAGCATTATCAGCGCTTCGGTCGTCTGGTCCTTGGTTGGCCGCCTCATCTCCGCGAAGATGGGGTCAAGCAACTCCTCCAGGGTGTTCTCGGTCATGAGGATCATGTTGTACTGGGGTCTACGGCTGAGGGCCTCTCTGCTCTGGATCAGGTCCCTCAGATAGACGTTGTACCTGCCTATGCTGATGGTGAACGTCCTCTCGTCCAGCGCCACCGAACCGGCGACGGTGTAGTTACGATGCCTGTGCTCGAACCCCGGTGGGTTACGCGGCGTATAGGTGTTGAAGCTGATGGTCAGCGGGTCGCTGCCCTGGATCAGCGTCGCGTTCGTCGAGGAGGCGTCCACGTATACCACGTCATCCTCCAATGGGCCCTCGACGGACATCCCCCCGTATAGTGACGAGTCGTTAGGCAGCGCCAACAAAACTGCCTCGAATGTGCCGTTGATCTCGAGGGATCGCAGCTCTACGCTCCACCTGATGAAGTGGTCCACACGCTCCACACCCTCGACTTCGCCGAAGATCTCGTCTATCTCAAAGTAATGGGTCTCGGAGATATTCTTCTCCGGCGCGCTGCTAATGACGTCGACGTAAGCTGACTCAAGGGTCTCATCGAGTATCGCCACCCCTATCGCGTCCGCCCCCTGCAGAATACCGCTAAACAGGGTCGCCGCCAACGCCACGCTCAGGAACAGCGACAGGAAGAGCCCTCTTCCTCTGACTATGCGTTTGGCTGCGTATCGGAACATCTCTTACACATCTTCGGAACGTATTTAAAAAAATATGCCAAATTTCTTTCAGAATTCCTGAACGCGTCGAAGAACACTGCTTAAGGCCTATTTTTAAAAGGCCTATACTCCCGAAAAACTAGCGTTCCTATTTATACTAACATTTATATCGCTTGCTCTGTCAAGAACAGCAGTGATTCAATGTCGTTGCTTCAGCCTGATAACGAGATCGGGATGATCCTGCAGACTCTGTTCAGCTTCGCGTTCATAGTCTACCTCTTCTACGCCCAGCGTATCCAAGCCATGACCATGCTCCGACAGATAGAGATGACGCTGCGTAAGATCAAGGGGCTCCGCGACGAGGGTAAGACCACCGCCATCGAGACCATCAACGAGATAGGGAAACCCGAGAGGGACCCGACGCCCATGGTTGAGCGGTTCATGGAGCACTTCATGCTAGAGCCTGTGAGCATGGACCCGGCGGGTGTCGTGGGGAAGCTCGGCAGCATACTCAACGTCCGTGAGTTCACCTTCGAGAAGGAGGTCGAGGTCATGGCGCCCAACGCCGAGCCCTCCGAGAGGAACAACATAGAAAACCTCCTCGAGGCCTCCCTAGCGCTGAACATCTTCTACAAGGTCATACGGCACTACTACCTCCTCGGCAAGAAGACCATGAACATCTACATCATAATGCAGATCCACATGATACTGCCCCTGATACTCCAGCAGATAGAGGCGTACAGCTCCGCCCTGACGGCGTTCAGGGAAGGCATGCCCATCGGCGACAGCGTGGGCCCGATAGTCGCGGCCAAGCTTCTAAACGGAGCCGAGACGAGGGAGGTCGCCAAGGAGATGGTCGCTGGAGAGATCGAGTACGAAGGACGACGCGTGATAATAGCCAAGGCCAAGGGACCCGGCGGAAGCGTGGGCAAGCCCGGGGACGCGGTCACCAACCTGCTGAACGAGAACAAGGGCAAGGTATCCATGCTCATAACAGTCGACGCCGCCGGGAAGCTCGAGGGCGAGCAGGTCGGCGACATCGCCGAGGGCGTCGGCGCAGCCATCGGAGGCCCCGGCGTCGAGAAGTACAAGATCGAGCAGGCCGCCATGGAGCACGAAATCCCGATGTACGCCGTGGCCATAAAGCAGGGGATGGAGCACGTCGTGGCGCCCCTGGTAGAGCCGCTTTTCGAGGCCACCGACAAGGCGGTCTCATCTGTCAAGGGACTCATACTTGACTACAGCAAGGAGGGCGACACGATTCTCGTCGCCGGCATAGGGAACACCGTGGGGGTCGCGCAGTGAAGCGGATGAGTGGGGAAACTTCGCCCATAGCGGGCGGAGCCACCCAGAACTGGATCACCCTCGCCGCCATGATCATCGTCGGCGCCCTCGCGCTGGTGAGCCTATACATGGGGTTCCAGGCGTACGGCAACGAGGATATAGAGATCGCGTTCATGTACATGATCATTGGGACCAGCGGCTTCATAGCCATCGGCTACGCCTTCTTCAGGCCAAAACCCACGTCGATGGACCCCCTGAAGACCAAGAAGTTCGACGTCATAACGACCCTGGAGTGCCCGCAGTGCAACCTGAAACGTGTGCGCGCCTTCCAGAGAGGCGACTACATCTACAAGAACGACGAGCCCTGCACACGCTGCGAAGGCAAGATGATCATAACCAGCATCCACACCCGCAAAGAGGAAAAGAAGTAGCTAGGCCGTCGTAACCTCGCAGCCTCCGTCCATCACTATAACGGAGTGCTCGGCCTGAGCCACCATCGCCCTGGTTCTTTCTACAAGCTGAGGATAGCTCATGATGCACTTCGAGTCGAGTAGCTCCCTGAAGGCTGAAACACCTTCCTGACCGGGGAACCTCCGTAGCACCCACCTCGACGCGAAGGGGAGCGTACGGTGCTCCGCCTGAATGTGCTTCATCATCCTCTTCGCGGCTCCCTTCAGGCTGTGCTTCTTCAGTATCCGGTATATGTTGCTCGGAGGCCCGTCCGTCACCAAGCCGTCGGCGTCGTTGGGTACCGCGAAGGGCTCGATGGCGTAGACGTCACCCTCCTGTATCAAATGATGGTCGTGGCCGGCGACGTTAGGGATGCTGGCACCGGCGTGAACCACATATCTCGCCAGCTTGTGGCCCGTGAGGTTTCTAATAGGCTTCGCCCCCCTGGCCTTTATCGCCTGCTCTATCGCCGCGCCCACGTCGCTGGCCCTGATCCCGGGCCTGATCGTCTTAATGGCGGCGTCCAAGCCCGCCTCGGCGGCTTCCACGAGGTAACTCAGGCTCGGGTCGAGGCACGCCGTGGCGGCGGTGTCGGCGATGTAGCCTTCCACGTGGACGCCCACGTCCAGCTTGACGAGGGCCCTCTCCGGCACCAAGGTGACGTCGTCGACCGGCGACACGTAGTGGGCGGCTACGCTATTGATGTCGACGTTCGTCGGGAAAGCCATGCCGCCGCCGAGCTCCCTGATCAAGTCCTCGGCCCTGTCACAGATGTCCAAGACCTTGACGCCTGGCTCGATCTCTTGCACCACGGTGTCTCTGACCTTTGCGGCGATGACGCCGGCCTTCCTCAGGGCGTCCAGCGGCTCCATAATCTTCTATGATACTCTCAGGCAAGAAAAAGGGTTGCCCTGATCCCGGGCTACTTCACCACGAGTATCGGCTTCGTACACGACTCGACGACTCTGCGGCTCGTGCTGCCCAGTATCCAGCCCGTGATCCCGCCGACGCCCCTGCTTCCTATGACTATGAGGTCGATCTGGTCTTCCTCCGCCTCCTCGACGATCACCGCCGAGGGCCTGCCCTCCATGAGCTTGGTGGTCACCACGAGATCGGGGAAAGCCTCGTTGATGTCCTCCTCCGCCTCACTGAGACTGCCCGCGTAAATCTCCTTCATCTTGTCCTGGTACTCGCTCATGTCCTGAGCGGCCGTTATCGGGGCAGCCCCGAACCCCTCGTCCGGGAACACGGGCATCATCACCCTCGGGACCACGGAGAGGATCACAAGCTCCGACTTCCACTTGTCCGCGGTGCTCACCGCGATGTCCATCGCGTGCTTTGAGGGCTCAGAGCCGTCGAACGCCACCAGTATCTTCCTATACATTTCCACCGATCTGGTCTTAGTCCTTACAGCATATAAACTACCGCATCCGCCTCAGCCACCCTTACCGAGGGTCTGGAGGTGCCTCAGGGGCCCGTAGCGCTCAGCTATGTTGGTCCACTCCTCCTCGTCATAGAAGCTGCACAGCCCTTTTCCGAAGAACTTAGCAACCTCTAGGCAGAACCTGGCTGCGGCTTCGATGTCCGTTGGGTGGCTGGCGCCCGTTCCACATCCCGGTACCGGGACCTCGGTGGTTATCGCTACCCCGACGACGGGTCTATCCGTCGCGTTCGTGGGCTGCATGATGCTGTTGATGTGATCCAAGTCGTTGCCGTACGGCGTTATGTCCTGGGTGGTGATGGGGCACACCTTGGGCGGCTGGCCCGTCACCATCTCCATTATGTCAAGGAGGCTGTCGCTCACCTTGAGCACCCATCCCTCCTTGGCCGTGGGCGTGATGGCGAAACCCCGGAAGTTGGCGACCCTGTTCCCCTTCGTCGTATCTATGCTGAGCACGGCGTCCATCTCGGGGTCGATCTCGTGCCTGTTCATCGTGGCGATGTCCACGGGGCTTCCCATGAAGGGCACCGGCTTGTGGGGCTGGATGGGCGCGTCCGGGCAGATGTGGGTGGCTACTATGACGTCACCCGGCAGCCTGTCGCCTTTGGCCTGCATGTCGGCCAGCTTCAGGGCCACTGACAGGGCGGTCACCGCCCCGTCGGCGTCTGACACGAGCCCAATCTGCTCCGGCCGTGCCCCTACGCCGCCGAGGCGCCCCACCACCCCCAGCGTGGGGGCGTCTCCCCCCGACGCCTTCCCCCCCTTCCCGGGAACTCTTATCTTGATGAAGTCTGTGGACCCTCTCTCGCCCTGGATGGTCTTCACCTCGATATCTTCCAAGCCTCTACCCCGTAGATAACGCTCTACCTTGTGTCCGTCAACGGTGGCGCTGTCCAGGAGCTCCATGATCTCGATGACTTGTTTCAGCATGGTATTAAGCTAGGTTGGATTCTATCTAAAAGGTTCCCTACGTTTAGCCGTGGGTGACAGTATTTTTATATCGGCTGTCTGTGTCGCCTCAACCCGTGGACTCGGCTCAAGAGTTCTCCGAGCTGGAGGAGGTGGAGCTAAAGGAGCGCATAAAGATGCTGAAGAATCAGGAGAAGGCCCTGAGGGACGAGCGCCACATCCTCGAGTCCAGGCCCCGGAACCTGATCCTCGCACGGTACACGGAGCTAATGAAGAGATACCGGGACAGAGACGATGAAGCCGGTAACCTGTTTAAAGGCCGGCGATCAGGCTCTCGATGATCTCCGCGGCGCACTCAGGGATCGGGTTTCCGTGGCTCGGATAGATGCTTTCTATCTTAAAATCCCTGAGCCTCAGTATGCTCTCCCTCGCCTTCCCTGGGTCGCTGCTGAAGTACGCCGGAGGAGGCGTCAACCTCCCCCGTTTCTCGAAGACCGTGTCTCCAGTGATTAGTGTGCGGCCGACCAGGAGGCTTATGTTTCCCTCGGTGTGCCCGGGGAGATGAACCACCCTTATGCCGCCGGCGAGAGGAATCACGTCTCCGTCCTCA
>JAEHCT010000047.1 GCA_020697635.1 Candidatus Bathyarchaeota archaeon | reverse complement strand
GGACGCCGTTGCTGCCGAATAGCCTCTGCACTACATCACCTTTTTAGGTTCAAGTATGCTCTCCATGACGGTCTTGGCCGGGCAGATAGATACTCCCCCCGTGATGATTACACCGTCTTTTATCTGGGCGTAGTCGCCTATGAGACTACCCGACTCCACCCTGACCCTCCGCTCCAGCACAGCGTTCTCGCCTATGAGGGCGCCCCTGACGCTGCTGTGATCCTCGATGGAGACCCCTGCGAATATTACGCTGTTCTCTATAGTGACGCCCCTCCCTACGTGGACGTTGTCCATGATGCTGACGTCAGGGCCTATGACCGAGTCGGTGCCTATGTTCACGTTGTCCCCGAGTATGCACGGCTTCTTAACGGTGGCCGTGGGGTCCACGTTCGCGTTCACGTTGTCGGGCCCCCCGCTTCTCTTATCGAGCATCGTTGCGTTCGCGTTGAGGTATTCCTCGGGTACGCCGATGTCCGACCAGTAGCCATGGAACTCGAAGCCGAACAGCTTACTCTCCTGGGCGAGGATTGGGAAGACCTCCTCCTCCGTGTCGAACTTTTTCCCGGGGGGCATGTACTCTAGCACCTCGGGTTCTAGGACGTATATCCCGGCGTTGATGAGGTTGCTGGGCGCCTGCCCTGGCTCGGGTTTCTCGACGAATCTGGTTATTCTTCCCTCCCTGTCGAGCTCCACGGAGCCGTACCTACTCGGGTCCGTGACCTGATAGAGGGCTATCGTAGCCAGACCGCCCTTCTCTTCGTGGAAGCTCTTGAATCGGCGTAAGTCCAAGTCCGCGATGATGTCGCCGTTGAACACTATGAAGGGCTCCCCGTTGAGTATGTCCTCCGCGTTCTTTATCCCCCCGCCTTTGCCCAGGGGCCGCTGCTCCCGTGAAATGAGGATGTCCATGTCGTACTTGGTTGGGCCGAGGTAGCGGACGATTTGATCCGCCATGTAGTGGACGGAGAGGATGACGGTGTCCACTCCTCCCTCGGCGAGGCTCTGTAAGGCGTAGTCTATTATGGGCTGGTTCGCCAACGGGAAGAGAGTCTTCGGCCGGCTGCAGCTCAGGGGCCTGAGCCTCGTACCGAATCCTCCGGCTAGAACAAGGGCTTTCAAATATGCTTCGCCGGTATTGAAGTTTGAATTAGGGTTAAGAAGTTTTCCGACCCTGAAACATGCGCTATAGGAGGAATCCCAGCTCCTCGCTTACGCGTCCGTTGCTGAGCTTCTCGTATCGCTCGATGCTGCCCACGTCGTACCAGTAGGCCTTCGTGATGTAGGCGGCGACCTTGTCCTTCTTGTCCACGAGGTACTGGACCACGTCGCCCATGAGGTCGAAGCTCTCGAACATGCCGTGGCTGTGAAGCTCCTCCATCTCCCGCAGCACGGAGCCGTCCAGTATCAGTATGCCTATGCTTACGGCCCTCTTGAGGTGAGGTTTCTCCGTGAAACTCTTAATCATGTTTCCGTCCAGCTCGGCTACGCCCACGTTCACCTGGAAGTCTGGGGCAAGGGCCATGGTGACTTTAGCCCCTGTGTCCTCGTGGAACATGATCATCTCGCGGAGGTTGATGTTGCTTACGATGTCCCCGTAGTAGATCACCACGGTGTCCTTCTCGGTTAGGGCTCCCTTCCTGTAGGCGTTCAGCGTGGCTCCTGCGCTACCAACCATGCCCGGGGTGTCCAACATGTAGTTTATTTTTACGCCGAACCTCTCACCATTGTCGAAGTAGTTCTTTATCTGCTGATGCTTATAGCCCACGAGCAGAAGCAGGTCCTTTATGCCGTGGTAGCCGTATAGACGCACCACGTACTCCAGTATTGGTTTCTGCTGGTCCCCGATGGGGATCATGCACTTCTGGAAGTAGTTGGATATGGGGCGGAACCTGGTGCCCACGCCCCCCGCCATTATGATGCCTTTCACTACCAAGTTAATCATCCCTTGAAGCCATCAGAACTAGCCCGACCAGCGCCAGCACGATGCCGATGGGCTTGAACAGCCAGGGGTTCACCGCACCTATATCTGTGCTGGCCGTCTTCAGGTACAGCATGGCTCCGGTTGAGATTAATAGGAAGCCCGCGAGCACCACCGCGAGGCCCTTGACGCTTAGGCTGATTCTGCGCTCCAACATGATCAAGACTGAATGTCGTGACTAGTAAAAAAATGCTTAGCTCCCGAGCTTCGCCGGGAGATATTCATCCACAATGTAGGTGAGGCCGTATCGGCTGAAGGCCTCGAGCTCGGCCTTCTGCTCCAGCTTCAGGAACACGTCCAGCTCCCTCTGCCATATGTCGCCCGTGTACCTGGGGTCGTTCTTGAGCTCGCGGAGACGCTTGTGGTCGAACTCCGTAAGCGGCTCCGTAGGCAGCTTGTAATCGATTATATCTGTGCCCCAGACGCCTATCCACTCGGCGTCGGGCGTCGTGAGTCCCCTGAGGTGGGCGGCGTTGGCTGAGCCGCTGATGATGACCATGGCTATGTGTATACCCCACGGGTCGCCGTCCGTGAAGATGTAGACAGGGAGATCATAGTCCTGGTTGAGCCTGTTGATGATGCCCCTGGTGGCCCTTGGGCTCTGGCCCGCGGTGTGGATGAGTATCGCGTTGAACTTGTCGTGGGCACGCTCCTCGACGAGCCGTGTGAACATGGCGCCCTTCTCTACGACCAGCACCTTATCCGCTGACGTCTCGACGAACTCGCTGCTGGTGACGGCGGGGCCTATCATGACACCGTCGGGGTGGTCCGTGAGGTTTGTGCGCCTCCCCTCGTACCCCGGCACCGTGTACTCTATGGTTAGGTCGCCGAAGATGGCGCTCCGCTCCTCTGGGAAGATGTGGAAGTCCTCCCGGGCCCTATTCAGGGCAACCTCCATGTCCGTGATGATGTTGTCGCTTTCCTGCTGGTTGTTGTACTCGATGTCCCGATGGCCCCTGGCGGAGTAGTAGACCTCCCTCAGAGTGCTGGTCTTCCTGTGCATGACCAGCTCCTTTGCGAACCACGCAGTCCACACGAGCTGTGTGAAGGGCCTTATGTGGCGGATGTTGCGACTGTGGCGCCTTATCATCCTGGGGCCGAGGACGTACTGCCTCTCCTCCGGGTCGTACATTATGTTGTCCGTGGACCTGCTCTGCATGTGTATCCACGGGAACTCGTGGTTGGTGATCTGCTCATAGATCAGGTTCCCTAGGCCGGTGAGGCTCTGCTCCATGGCCTCCCTGCGGCGCTCGGCCTCACTTCGACGTGTCTTCGACAATCTCTGGCACCTCCTTCAGCTTCTTCTCTACCTCTGGGATGTCCGTGCTCACCACGGCCAGCAGAGGCTCTATATCGGGGATCTCCTGCTCGGCGAGTTTCGACGAGAACTCTGCGATCACGGGCAGGAACTTGCCGAAAATGTTCAGCCTCCTGTGCTCACGGGCTATCCTGAACCTGCGGTTGAAGTATCTTCTCACGCCGCGGGCGGCCTCCCTGATGGCGTTGGTGACCTCCTTCTCCACCTCGGGCTGGTCTGCCATGTACTCCTTGCCTACGCTCTTGTAAGGTATCTTGGTGCTGCAGATGTGCACCGCTATTACGAGCGAGGTGTCGCTCTCCACGTTGTAGGTCTTCCAGTTGATGTTCTTGTTGGCCGCCTTCCAGACGACGCCGCTGCTCTCGTCGAAGAGGAGCGGTATCCTGTTGGCGAACCTGTAGATGGTCATCCCGGCTCCGTGGGTCTTACGCACCGTCCTGCCTGTGGCGACGGCGGCCTCCACTACGAACGGGAACCCGAGGTAGGTGCTGGGCTTCCGGGTCACCACCTTGATGTAGTCCTCCTCCGTGAGGTTCAGCTCCTTCTTTATGCCTGTCTCCAGCAGCTCCTCGCCGATGGGGCTGAGGCAGCTGGCGTCGGGGCGCTTGAAGCCTGTGTACTCACGGGTCGCCCGGACCGCCTTCACTATGTCCTCAGGGCTCAGGGTCTTGGGATTGGCCTTGGTGCTGACATCGGCGAGGTCGAGGAACTTCTCGGCGGTGGTGGGGCCGACCCCCTGGAAGTGTTCCATCATGAACCCCTTCATGTTCCGGGTCTTGGTTGCGGCGATGAGCCTCCTGAAGGTCTCGACGTCGACACCGTGGGGGTGGGGCTTCACCGACTGAGGCAGGGGCGGCAGCTTCTCCGTGCCCCGCTCGAACTTGTACAGCCTCCCCCGTGGGTCCACGTAGGTGAGGTCGGCGTAGGGGTTCACCATGGCCGTCTGCTTCAGGTACTCGATGAGCCTATACATTATGCGGCTGTAATCGCCCTCCATCTGCAGCTCCAAGGCTGTGCCCCGCCATCCCGACGGGTTCTGCCTGATAATGTGCTTGAGTATGCTGGCGCGGTTGTTCTGGATGTCGATCATCATGGTGAACTCGTGGATCTCACCGCCGGTGCTGCTTATGACCTGCACCGGCTTGTGGGTGGTAATCTGGCCGTAGAGCACCGCCATGGTGCCGCCGAGGCCGAAGGTGCCGCGGGCCTGCTTGAGGATGTACTTGCTGCCGTAGAACACCTGGCAGAACGTCTGTGGGATGTGCTCCGAGGGGACCCCGGTGCCGTTGTCCTCGATCCTAAGCTTGTAGATCTTGGTCTCGGTGTCCCTGTGGTCGTCGACCTCCGTTATCCTGAGGTAGACCTCGGGCGGAACCCGCTGGGCCTCGCAGGCGTCCATGCTGTTCTCGACGAGCTCCCTCACGGCAGTGTACGTCGCCCTGCTGGGGTTGCTGAAGCCCGCGATCTCCCTGTTACGGTAGAAGAAGTCCGCCGGGCTTATCGACTGGTATTCGGTCTGCGACATTAGCGTGTCTCCCTTCTCCGCGGGGGCTCGTACCAGAGCTCTCCCCTCTCCTTCTTCATCTTGCGTCTATACGCATATAGGTGATTCCAAACGGTCTTGTGGAAAGCGCCCTCGATCAGCATCTCCAAGGCCTTCTTGGCCACGGGAAGCATCTCGAAGCTGCCTATTATCGTGACGGTGCTACCGTAGACGCTGTAGAGGCACTCGGTTAGATCCTCCAGAAGGGCCCTGCTTTTCCCCTCCTTGCCTATGATCCTGCCCTTGACGCGGTTCTGGGCGTTCCTACTGGTGCCTACGTAGTCCTCGAGGTCGAGGACGAGAAGGTCCATGTCCTCGTCGAGCAGCGTCAGCGCCCGTTTGGGGCTGAACCCGCGGCCTACGGCGTGGACGATGTTCTTGACGGTGAACAGGACGGACACGTCGGTCTGGCTCGGCTGCGGCGTCGCCTCGACGTTCCCAGTCTCGCTGTCGATTGTGAGGGTCACCTTTAGTGCTGACTCGATGCGTTTCTTGTCTTTGCCCTGGGGGCCGATGAGGACGCCCACCCGGTCCCTAGGAATCCGTATATAGGTCTTCTGTTCCACCGGTTATCCACTCCTTGAGTTCATCTGGGTCCCTCGTCTCGACTCCCAGCCGCCCGAAGTAATAGTTGACGTTCTTTATGTCCCGCTCCACCAGCCTCGGCGCCATATGGTGGATGGTGAGCATCGACTGGCTCACGTCGAATATGACGGGCTTCTCCTCGTGGACCATGATGTTGTACTCGCTGAGGTCACCGTGGGCGAGCCTCGCCTTCTGCCAGAGGAGCTGCATCTCGTCGAGCACATGCTCGTAGAAGCTGGACGGATCCTCGGGCTCCATATCCTTGAGGAGCGAAGCCGGCACCCCGTCCTCACCTATGAAGGTCATCACGAGGATGTTACGTATGAAGTGGATGGGTCTGGGGGCGTTTATGCCCGCCTCCTCGCAGAGCTGGAGGTTGTTATACTCCTTCTGGTTCCAGGTGTAGACGATGCTGCGTGTGTCCTTGCGTATCCGCTTGAAGCGGGGGTCGCCCTGGATGTACTGCATCATCCCCTTCCTGAAGTCCGCGGTGTGGGTATAGTATATCTTTACGGCGAGCTCCGTTCCGTCGGCCTGGGTGGCGTAGTAGACCCTCGCCTCTTTACCCGCGTTGACGACGCCGTGAAGCGTGTGGATGACGCCCTTCTTCAGGAGCTTGTACATGCCCTGCAGGGTGAGTCGGTCGAAGACCTCCTCGATTACTCTGAACTCTTCCTTGTTCTTGTCCTTGAAGAGCGCGTCCTCCTCGTAACGTCTCTTCAAGCCGTCGCTTATCTTGTCGTAGTCTCTCTCACGGGACAAGGTATAATCACCAGGGGCGGAGCCTTATTCCATCAGCAGTACGCCCTTATGGCGTAGCTCGTCAATCTGGTTGGCGGTATAGCGGTGGAATATCTCCCCCCGCTCATCGCTCTGGAAGTCCCAGGGACTAACCAGAACCACGTCGCCTTCCCTGATCCAGGTCCGGCGCTTCATCTTACCCCTTATCCTGCACACCCTGGTGTGCCCGTCCTGGCACTTGACCATGACGCGGTCGAAGCCCAGCATCTTCTGGACTATGCCTACGACGTCGTTCTCGCTGGGTAAGACCAGTCTTCTGAGGCTCTTCTCGCTCAGTACCTTCTTTTTTCCCATCCATTTGCCTCTTAACGTGAATACATGGGTTCGGTGCTTAAAAACTGTGTGTAGACCATGGGCCAGATAACCGTTTTTCGGGCGTCGTTCAGCGATAAAGATGATGGATGAGGCTGTTACGACTTATAGGCTTGTTTTATAGCCTGACTGGTAATCTCCTCAGGATCTCGGCGCCTCGGAGCGCGACATCGGTGGAGAACGCGTAAACCTCGACGCCGGACGAGGCGGCGTACCTCAGGGACTCCCCGAAGCCCGGGTCCATGGCGTCGTTTGGCCTGAACTCGTCGGCGTCGCACCGCTGGATCACGAAAACCACGGCGGCCCTCCCATGGTCCAGAGCCTTGACCAGGGTCCTCATGTGGCGCGCGCCCCTCTTCGTTGGGGCGTCGGGGAAAAGGGCGAGCCGTTCCTCCACGAGGGTGCACGACTTGCACTCGACGAGGGCCTGCCGTTCACCGTCTGACAGCAGCAGGTCGAGGCGGGAGTCGTGGAACACGGGCTCCGTCCTCTCGACGGTGAAACCCTTGAACACGGGGAGAATCCCCTGGTTCACAGCATCCGCGAGGAGCCGGTTCGGCAGCCTCGAGTCGATGCACACAAGGACTCCCCGGTAGTCCACCAGCGTCATGTCGTAGCCTGTCTTACGGTGCTCGCCACGCTTCTCAAGCAGGTAGACCGTAGTGCCAGGGACCATCAACTCGTGCATGCGCCCAGGGTTGGGGATGAAGCACCTCTCCTCCCTGCCATCCATCTCCACGACGCCGAGGAACCTGTTGGGTCTCTCTAGCAGCGTCGCCTCAATGAGCCTCGAAGGGTACCTCATTTCCTCTTCAGCAGCTGGTTTATCTCGTCGAGGAGCTCCAGGCTGGACGCCGCCTTCAGCTCGAACATGCTCTCCCGGGTCAACGGGACGTCACCGAACTCCTCGCCGTTCAACTCATACACGCCACCCGCCTCGCGTAGAATCAGCAGCCCAGCGGAGGCGTCCGTCGCCCTCAGGATGCCCCTGAGGTCGATGTGGGCGTCCAGGGCGCCTGACGCCACGTTGCAGAGGCTCATGGCGCTGCAGCCCCCGGCCCTGATGTGCCTGCTCTCCCTGATGAGGGGCGCCACAAGCTCCAGCTTGGGCGCCTTGCTCAGGTCCATGGAGATGAGGGCCCTGCCGTACTTGGCTGGGGCCGCCGTCTGGAGGGGCCAGTCGTCCTGCATCGCCCCCTTACCGCGTTCCGCGAAGAAGGTCTCGCCTGTGTAGAAGTTTACTATGATCCCGGCGAAGACGCCGCTCTGCATGGAGGTCTCGCTGACGCTGATGCTGGTCACCGCCGGGTGGAGCCCGCGGGCCAGGTTGGTGGTGCCGTCCACCGGGTCCGCGACTATGACGTAGTCTCCGTCTCCGAAGGTCTCGTCGCCTTCCTCGCTCACCAGCTTGGCTGATACCTTGTTCTTGGTGAGGGTCTCGACTATGGCTCTCTGGGCTTCGTCGTCGAGGAGTCGCTTGAACTCGTTCATCGGCAGCGAGTGGCGTCTAGGTATCACTGTGAGCACCTTGCTCTGGATGTTGTCCACGAGCTCTTGCAGAACGGTCTTCCAATCCGGTTGAGCTGTCATATCCAGTACCCTTGACTCTCCCGTACGGTGGATATTAGAGTTCTTTGATGTAGTCGATCAGTTTACCCCTGACCCTGAAACCCGTTTTCTCCAGCAGGGTTCGCGCAGCGGTGTTCGGCTCCCCCGTCTCTGTGAGTACATAACCGCAGCCGCTGCTCCTGAGGTAGCCTTCAGCTGCCTCAATCAGCTTGGTGGCTACTCCTCGTCGGCGGCACCTTCTCTTGGTGTGGACCACCTGGATGTGACCGATCTTTTCCCGGGTCACGTAGTTGGGCCCGAACGCATCCCTGAACGACACAACGAACCCGACGACATCCCCGTCTTTCACGGCGACGAGGAAGCCCTCCGGCTCCTTCCT
>JAEHCT010000046.1 GCA_020697635.1 Candidatus Bathyarchaeota archaeon | reverse complement strand
GTGACTGCGACCTTATACCCATCTAGGGTCAGGTCTACGTCCTCGGGTACCGTTACAGAGTTTTCTACTATCTGAACAGTCACATCCATCACCTCTAGTACACGTAGGCCAGCAGTACGCCGCCCACGTTCTCTTCCTTCGCCTTGTTGTGATCCATGACGCCCATAGGGGTGCTGAGGATCACTACTCCAAGGTTTCTGCTGGGCAGGAAACGCTTCTCCCACTTCTCCATCTCGGAGACCTTGGTCTTGAACCGCGGAGTAACTGCCCTGCACTCGTTTATCCTGCCGAACAGCTGGACCCTGAACTTGCCTTGCCTACCATCGTCGATGAACTCTATCTCACCCACGTAGCCTCTGCCCTGTATGAGACGGAGCACCCTCCCCACTAGGTCGGAGGCGGGCGTGATGATGCACTCTTTCCTCCGCCTCCCTTCGTGGGACATGATTGTGTTTAACGCGTTTACGAGAGGATCCATGTTCTCACCTATACTTCTTGAAACCCATCTTCTCCGCTACCTCGCGGAAGCATTGGCGGCACAGGTTTATGCCGTAGCGTCTGATGAGACCGTCTCGCGTGCCGCACCTGACGCATCCACGGCTTCCCTTGCCGTAGTGCCTTTCCTTGGGTTGAATCTGGTTACTCATTGATCTTGACCTACCTTGACCCCGTACTTCTCCGCTATGAACGTCATGGACTCCTCCGGGGTCACCCTGTGGGCGCTGCCCACCTTTGACTGGGCTCTCTTCCTTCGGTTAACCCTGTAGCCTGGCCGCTCCAAGGTGACGTTGACATCCATCCCGGTTATCCCGAGGTTGGGGTCGTACCTGGTGCCAGGAATGTCGATATGCTCACTGATCCCGAAGGCAAAGTTGCCGTTCCTGTCGAAGCTGCGGGGGTTCACCCTGTTCCTGACGGCCCGGAAGGCTCTCTGCAAGAAAGCGTCCGCTCTCTCGCCGCGCAGCGTGACGAGGCACGCCATGGGCTCACTCCGTCTTATACCCCACTGCCTTATGGTCTGCTTGGCGACACGCTGGCACGGCTCCTGCCCCGTGATCTGGCGCAGGATGGTCATCGCGTTGTCGAGGGGCTCCCCAGATGCGCCGACGGAGATGTTCACGACGACTTTGCCTATCCTTATCTGCTTCATGGGGTTCTCCGACATCATTCTTCACCAGCCTGCAACGCTATCAAGGGCTCCTTTGAGCCGACCGCGAAAACGTACCGGGCGAGGGTCTTGATGTCTTCTCCATCGGCCGTCCTAATGGTGCATGTCTTTTTCCAACCAGGCTCGGGGCCCAACCCGATGATCATTCCATGGGCGCCCTGGCTTCTGCCGCCCGTTACGATGCTCTGCTGCATCTCCTTGAACTCGATGTGGTCTACTATCTCCTTCCCCGGGACCTTGATCTTCAGCACATCGTTTACCTTGTAGTTGTCTTCCTCCGCGGATACCACCAGGTTGTTGCCGTCGTGGAGATTCAGCTGGGTCTTTCCTCCGGATTGAGTCATCTTTCCAGTAATCCTGACGAGCTTGTACTTGGCGTCGTCCTCAGTAATGGGAAGAAGCTTCAGCTTTCCTCCGTGGTCCGGCAGGACCCTGAAGAACTCGTTCGAGTCTGGAGTGCTGATGACGTCCATCAGCCCGACAGGGAACCTCTCGTCGAGCCGCGTCTTACCGTCGACGATCAGTTTGCCTTGTTTGATGATGAACTTTGCCTCCTTCGCGGATTTCGCGTATTTCAGCTCGTCTCTCAGAACGACGCCTGTGGGCATCGAGGTGTACAGCGAGTGAGGGCCAGAGCTCGTCCGAATAGACCATGCTCCGCTCTTCCGGTCTACGGGCCAGAATGATGGGCTTGGATGTCTCTTGAGATGCCTTGAGGGTCCTTTCTTACCCATGTCTACTCCTCCTCCGCGCTGAAGCTCTTGCGCTCCAGCATGTTCCTCCTCCACTCGTCGTCAAGGTGGAGCCTAGTAATCATGACGTTCTCTGTCCTTATCGGTATCTGAACCATTGATCCATCCTGCCGTGTCCGGGTGACGCCCTCGATGTAGATCTTTCGATCTTTTGCATCAACTCTTAGGACTTTCCCCTCGGCGAGCTTCCGGTCGCCCTTGGTGATGTTGACTGTGTCGTTGGCGACCACGGGCATCGACCTTGTACCGTACTCAGCTCGGAGGCTTGGTGATAACGGTGCAGATAGATACTTCCTCTTTTTGTGGTTTGGCGCGTTGTACATGTTACGCCTTACCGTCGACGGTTTCTTCGCTCCCTTCTTCACCTAGACCACCATCCTCGCTATGTTACCAAGTCGCGCCCATCGGTCCACGGCCTCCCTGGCCACGGGGCCCTTGACGTCGGAGCCTCTCAACGTTCCTTCCGGTGTCAGTATCACGGCCGCGTTGTCCTCGAACTGGACCCTGGTGCCGTCGACTCTCTGGTATAGACGCTTCTGCCTGACGACCACTGCGTTGAACAGCTGCCTCCTCATCTCGGGGGTGCCCTCGCGGCACGAGACGGTGACGAGGTCGCCGACCCCGACGGTGGGTAGCCTCCTTTTCCTGCCCTTGTAGCCGATCATCTGGATGATCTTGAGGCGCCTGGCGCCGGTGTTGTCGGCGCAGTTAACCATGCTACCGATGGTAAGGCCGCCTGAGATCCTTCGTCTCGGTAGAATCCTGCGCTTTATCCTCTTCGACATCCGGCTAGGCCTCCTTCAATACCTCGACGACCACGAAGTTCTTGGTCTTGCTGAGCGGGCGGCACTCCGCTATCCTCACAGTGTCGCCTACCTTCACGGGGATGCAGGGCGTGGTATGAGCGGTTACCCTGCTACGCATCCGCGCGTACCGTTCGTATTTCTTGTTGTACCTTGTGTATGACATCTGTACCACGACGGATTTCTGCATCCGCATGCTTACCACTGTGCCCTCAAGGGTCCTTCCCCTGACTGCCAGGGTGCCGTGGAACGGGCAGTCTACCTCGTCGCACTCCAGCTCCGGTTTCTTAAGCGTAATCAATCTTCGTCTCGCCCTACCATCTTCGTTTAATCTTCTTCTTTACCCGGTCCTCGGGTCTACCTGCGAGGGCCCAGCCCTCGACTTTCACAGATTTACTGTTGAGCTTGAATTTGAACACAGCGTTTTTCTTAGCTATGCGCTTGGCTCCGCCGTCATCTATAACGAGGGTTTTCATGGTCTCGTTTATAACGGTTCCCCGTGTGTTTACGTTGCATGGGTTGCTGTCCTCCAGAACCTCTGCCTCCAGCCCTATGAGTTCATGGCGGGTTATGTTTTCTGGGGTTCGGGGAGCCAAATCACTGCCCCTCCTCGTTTATTACCGTCAGGATTCTCGCTATGGTCTTCTTTATGGCCTTGACTCTACCGGGGTTCTCCACTGAACCGCCGGCCCGGATCATGGTCTTGATCTTAATTAGCTCCGTCCTGAGCTCCTGGAGCCTCTCCTGCCTCTCCCCGGTGTCCAAGTCACGTATCTCATCCATGCGAAGAATAGGCATCTTTACTTCTCCTCTTTCTCGGGCTCCTCTGTCTTGGCCGCCTCTGTCGCTTCTATGACCGGCTCCTCTTTCTCGGGCTCCTCTGTCTTGGCCGCCTCTGTCGCTTCTATGACCGGCTCCTCTTTCTCAGCGGCCTCTATCTCCACTGTAGCCTGCTCCACTTCAGGAATAGGCTCAACGGTCTCAGGAACCGCCTCGGGTATATCCGCTGTTATAGATCCCTCTTCCAAAGGAGTTTCTGCTTCCTCGACGGAAACCTCCTCAGCGGCTGGTGCTTCCTCCACAACAGCCTCTTCCTCCGGCGCCTCTGTTTTAGGCGTTTCGGGGGGCACCACTTTCTCAACTTCCTCGGACATCGGCTCCTCGCCCTTTGGCTGAGCCTCCGCTTCAGGAGTCTCCGGCTCAATCACTATTGGTGGTTGATACTCTATCTCAGGCAGCTCATCGAGGTTCACCTTGTCGGGGAACTTCGCATCCGGCGGCACGATGCTCACCGTGACACCTAAGACGCCTCTTTTCATCTTGACGTGCATAGTCGCGTGGCGTACATACGTCAGCGCAGGGTCCCCGGACTTTGGCACGTAGCCCTCGACGACCTTCTCGAACCTCGACCTCTGGCTCCTCAGCGGTCCCTTCAGGAGGACCTCGCACCCTAAGGCTCCGCTGTCCATTATGCGGCGCAGACTCCAGAAGATGGCTCTCCTGAAGTGAACGCCTCGTTCAAGGGCGTTCGCTATCCGCGACGCCATGATATGGGGGTTCATCTCCGGAACCTCCACTTCCACCACGGTTATCTGAGGGTTGGGTAGCCCCAGCTCCGTCTCCAGGCGTAACGACGCCGCTTTTATGGCCCTCCCTCTCTTCCCTATAACCCGTCCGGGCCTCATGGCGAAGAGGTTGATCTGTGCCCCCAAAGGAGTCTTGGTTAACGTTATGCCACCGTAGCCAGCCTGCTCGTATTCTTCCATCAGAAGCTCGTCCACCTTGACGCGCTCGATGCTGTCTTGTATAATTCGTTTAATAACCGACATTAGTACTCCTCAACGGCGACCTCGATATGGGTCATGTGATTGAAGTAGGGTGAGGCTCTGCCGAAAGCCCTTGGAATATACTTCCTGATGACTCTTCCACGGTGGGCGGCCATATGTATGATGCGCAGCCTGTCTGCGTACAGCCCCTTGAACTCGGCGTTGGCCTCCACGGATTCAAGGATCTTCAGGATCTCATGTGCCGCCTTCTCCGGGAACCTGCCGGCGTCGTGTCCCTGCAGCCCCTTCCTGTGAGGGGTTTTCCCTCGATACCTGTAATATGGCACCGGTTTCTTCAACTCTATGACGTCCGCTAGGAAGCCCTTTGCGTCCTCCAGCTTCATTCCTTTGATGTGGTGACAGATCTCTCTAGCAACTTTCGGCTTTATCTTTAGATCTCTGCCGCTGGCTAACGCTGTCTTGTCTGGGTCAAGCCCTTGCACCGAGTATTTCCATGATGGCATATACGCACCGTTCGCCTATTCTGAATCGAGGCTTGATATAAAAAGGTTCATGTAATTAAACCTATCCCCGGGAAGGTGTTGAACCCTGAATGATTCCATTAAAAATGCGAAGAAAATGATACGAGAAAAGAGTGTATCATAAAGAGAGGAATATAATGGATAAATGGAGTTTATGTAAATATGATGTGGTAGCTACTTCAGCGGTATGTACATGCTGCTACGAGAGGCCCCTATGCCTGGCCGGCCGTGGCGCACTCTGGTCATGCTGATGGCATACTCGCCTAGGTAGTGCCCGATCATCTTCTCGGTTATGTTGACCTCTTTGAACTCCTTCCCGGTGTAGACGTGGATCGATCTCCCGATCATCTCTGGTAGGATAATCATGTCCCTAGCGTGTGTCCTTAGAGGCTTGTTCGATTGTCTGCGCAGCCTCTCTAGGATTATCCTCTGCTCTGCGCTGAGTCCACGGCGTAGGCTTCTCCTCATCCTCGATGGAAGGAGCCGGATGAACTCATCCATGGACATGGATTGAAGCTCCTCGACGGTCTTCCCGCGATAGTTAAAGTCCTTGGGCATTTTCACTCACCTTAACAAATAGGGGTTATATAACCCTTAGTTTCTCCTCCTCTGGCGTTTTCCGCTGTTTCTGGCGGCAATGAGCCCTACCTTTGCGCCTGGGGGCGCGTGCCTGGACACCGTCGTAGATTTTCCTGGCCTCCTGTGGCGGCCTCCGCCGTGGGGGTGCATCGCGGCCGGCATCTTGACGCCGTGGGCCACCGGGTACTTGTGCCCCTTGGCTTTCTTGGCGTGCACCTTTTCGCCTGCCGTGAGGAATGGCTTCTCCCTGCGTCCGGCCCCTGAGATGATCCCTATGGTGGCTCGCGAACTGTTGTGTATGGTTACTGTCCTCTTGGAGGGAACCCTCACCGATGTGTGGGTCCCGGTGTGAGCTATGACTGTGCCGAAACTGCCAGAGCTCCTAGCTATCTTCCCGCCGTCCCCAGGCCTCAGCTCAATGTTGCAGACCATGGTTCCCTCCGGAATGCTTCCCAACGGGAGCACGTTTCCCACTTGTAGGGGAGCGGTAGGTCCGACTGTTATCTCTTGGTCGATGTATGTTCCCTCGATAGCTGAAGAGTAGAATCCTGAGCCCGGCTCGAACTCTACGTACGCAAGAGGGGCGCCTCTTCCTGGCTCGTGGTTAAGCTCCTTGATGGTTCCTGTCCTGTTATCGTTTGTTAGAGTAGGGTACTTAGCTGGCGCGATCTTGTTCATCTTGGCGGCTCTGAACTGGCTTGTTCCGCGGCCTCTCCTCTGTACCTTTATCTTCTTACCCATTGTTCACACCTACAGTATTCCTAGACGGATGGCTATGTCTGACGCGTCGTACTCGTCTTTGAGTTTAATGAAGGCTTTCTTCTCGCCCTTCCTTGTTATGAGGGTGTTAACGGCCTCTGCCTCCACCTCGTAGAGCTCCTCGACGGCCTTCGCTATCATGTGTTTGGTCGCCTTGCGGTCCACCATGAACACGAGCTTGTTCTCGTACTCGATCATGTTGAAGCTGCGCTCCGTCATGAGGGGGTACTGGATTACCTTGTGCGCCTCCATCTTAGGCCCCCCACACCTCGTCGAGCTTCTCGAAGGCCGATCTGCCCCATACCACCAGCCTGCCCGGGTGCGCCCCTGGGGCTAAAAGCTCCGCGTTCAGGCTGTGGACGTTGGCTATATCGACTCCAGGTAAGTTTCTGCCTGCTTTGGATATTCCGTTGTCCTCTGACACAACGATGAGCGGCCCTTTACCGGTCTTCTTCCTGCGGCCCCTCATCTTGCCCTTCCCGGCCCTCGTTTTCTTCCGGTCGGCTCTCTCTACGTCCGCCCAGATTCCCAGGGACTGGAAGAGCTCCTCTACTTCCTTGGTCTTTGTTAGGTTCTCCACATCGTCGTCGATGACGATGGGGATATGCTTCACTTCGGCTACCTTGTGGCTTCTCTGTTCTACGAGTTCTTTTATAGCCGTGGCTGCGATTCCCGACCTAATGGCGAATCTCTTCTCTTTCTTGTTGATCCGCTTCACGATGACCTTCTCCGAGCGTGGAGGGAAGGCCTGGTGGCCGCCCACAATGCTTACGCCGAAGGCGGCTCTGTTGCCTTGCCTGAGCCGCGGGACTCGGGCTGTGCCATGGCCTGTTCCCATCGACTCGGCCGTCGTCCTCTTACCAGCCATGGGGTCCCTGCCCTGGGGCTGGAACCTCGTGCTCTGGAGGGCTAAGACGGCTCGCTTGATCACATCGTGCCTCACAGGAGTCTCGAAGACCTTGGGTACCTCGACTTCGTCGATCTTTTCGTTCTTCAGGTTGAGTACCGGGACCTTCATTGTTCTGCGCTCCTCTTCTGCCACTCGGTGTGAAGGTACGTGATCTGAGGCGGCTCCTCAGGGTAACTTATCTTGCGAACCGTCTTCCTGAGCTTTATCAGCCTCTTGGACGACCCCATGACGCTTCCCTTGAGGAGCAGGTAGTCGCCCTTCACGAAGCCATAGTTCTTGAAGCCGCTCTTGGGGTTGACGCGATTCACGTCCTCGCCCATGAGCATTATCCTTTTGTTGTACTCAGTCCTGTTATGGAAGCCCATCTGGCCGGCTCTCGGCACCTGAGGCATGACGCCCCTCGGCACCCACGGCCCAATCGAGGCCACCGCCCTCTTACTCTTCCTAGACTTTCTTGAGAGGATCCTTATCCCCCATCGCTTGACCGGGCCCTGGAAGCCCTTTCCCTTGGTCACGCCGACGACGTCGATGCCCTCGCCGGGCTCGAAGACGTCTTGCACAGTGACGGTCTGGCCTAGAAGCCCCTTGGCGAAGCTGAACCGCTCCTCCATGGAGCCCCCGCTCACGGGTATCTCCATGATGTCCGGGGCCTTCTTCGAGACCGAGGCCTCTCTCGGCTGCGTCGCCGCTATGACCCTTATCTCGGCGACCCTGTCGAGGTCTTTCTCGATCTCTGCCATCTTGGCGTCTGGACGGGGGTCCGTCGCGAAGCTTATTCTCCTGTACAGGTCTCTCGGCTGGTTCGCCATCCAGGCCTCTGATAAGGCCTGGAGCCCGTCGTAGGTCTTCTCGTAGGCCCTGACGGCGACGACCAGCATAGGCGGAGTGTCGATGACGGTTGCGGGGGCCTTCACCTCCTTACCGTACTCGGGGACTCGTCTGCTATCCTCTACATAGAACAGGTGGGTCATGCCTGCCTTGTAGCCAGCGAAGCCAACCAGCCTCGGCTCTGCGTCCAAGGTTGGCCAGAAGGAGACGCGTCCGTTAGGGTTCCTCGCCTTTTTACGTGGCGAGTAGGATCGCGACCCTCGCTTCGGTGATCTTATTCTTGGCATGTGTAGACACTCCTATTTTTATAGGCTGTAAAGAATCAACAGGGCTCAGATTTAAAGGATTCGTAAAGTGTGGAAGAAGACGCATTCTCGGTGCAGAGGCATGTTTTGAACATCAAAAGCGTATAATTTAGTTAAGTCTCACGAACATAATCCCGCAGAGTATACGCGA
>JAEHCT010000045.1 GCA_020697635.1 Candidatus Bathyarchaeota archaeon | reverse complement strand
CGAGCTGAAGACGGGGGTCATCGACAAGAACAGCATCGGAGCCGAGCGCCCCGACACCATCTTCCACAGGATCATCAAGGACTACGGCACCGACATGGGCCACGACTTCCTCAACGGCGTCAGCCGCCTCATCAACGGCTTCCTCACGCTGAAGGGCTTCACATACAGCTACGACGAGCTCGAGCTCGCAGACAAGGATATGCGGGACATAGGGAGAGTCATGAGGCGGATGGAGAAGAACGTCGAGAAGCTCACAGAGGAGTACACCACAGGCGTGCTCGAGAGGCTGCCAGGCCAGACGCTGCAGGAGAGCTTTGAGATCAAGGTGATGAACGAGCTAGCCAAGGCCCGTGACAAGGCCGGCGAGACCGTGCAGGAGGGGCTGCCCATGAGCAACAGCGGCATAATCATGACACGCAGCGGCGCCCGAGGCAGCAGCCTCAACATCGGCCAGATGATGGGCAGCGTAGGCCAGCAGAGCATCCGTGGCAAACGGATCATGAGGGGCTACGAGAACAGGACGCTACCCCACTTCAAGGAGAACGACGCGGCGCCCGTCGCCCGAGGCTTCGTCTACAACTGCTACAGGGACGGCTTGACTCCGCTGGAGTTCTTCTTCCACGCCATGGGAGGACGCGAGGGCCTCGTAGACACGGCCGTCCGTACCCAGCAGAGCGGATACATGCAGCGCAGGCTCATCAACGCCCTGGAGCATCTCAGAGTCGAGTACGACGGCACCGTCAGGAACAGCGTGGGCGACATAGTCCAGTTCCAGTACGGGGAGGACGGCGTCGACCCCGCGAAATCTGACCACGGCGTCGCCGTCAACATAGCCCAGCTCACGGACAGGACCCGTATCAACATGAAGAAGGGGCGGGCCGCAGCGGAGTCGACGATAGACAAGCTGGTGGACGGCATCGAGGAGGAGATACCCCAGCTTCTGAAGGAGGAGCTCAGACGCCAGCTCAAGCAGGCGAAGCTCACCAAGTCGGGGGTCGAGGACGTCATAGCGGCCGTGCTCCGGAACTACGACTACAGCCTCGTGGAGCCGGGTGAAGCCGTGGGCATCATCGCCGCACAGAGCATAGGCGAGCCTGGCACACAGATGACCCTCAGGACCTTCCACTACGCGGGCGTCGCAGAGCTGAACGTCACCCTGGGGCTGCCCCGGCTCATCGAGATAGTGGACGCCCGTAAGAGCCCGTCGACGCCGGTGATGGACATCTACCTTACAAGTAAGTACGGGAGGAGCGAGAAGAAGGCCAGGGAGGTCGCCCAGAAGCTGACCTACACGGTCATCGACGACGTCATCGACAGCGTCAACGTGGATCTCCGTGAGGAGGCCGTCAGGATCACTCTCGACCCCGATAGGATGAACACCCTGGGGGTCGACATCAAGGACGTCGAGAAGGCCATACCCTTCAGCTACACAAAGGAGGAGGACAACACCTTCCTTATCAGCTTGGAGGAGGACAAGGCCAGGGACCCGGAGCCCATCATAAAGAAGGTGACCGAGGCGAAGATCAAGGGCATCCCCGAGATCAAGAGGGTCCTCACCACCGTCGAGGACGGCGAGTGGGTCATCAGGACGGATGGCAGCAACCTGGAGGGGGTGCTGCGCATCGAGGGCGTCGATCCAACGAGGACCACCACCAACAACATCCATGAGATAGCCGGGATATTCGGCATCGAGGCGGCGAGGAACGCGCTCATCAGGGAGGCCCACGCGGTCCTCTCCGAGCAGGGGCTGGACGTCGACATTCGCCACGTCATGCTGGTCTCAGACATCATGACCAAGACCGGCGAGGTGCAGCAGATCGGCCGCCACGGAATCAGCGGCGATAAGAACAGCGTGCTGGCCAGGGCGGCGTTCGAGCTGACCATCCAGCACCTGGTCGAAGCGGCCATCAAGGGCGAGACCGATCCCCTTAAAGGCGTGATCGAGAACATAATCGTCGGACAGTCGATGCCCCTAGGAACGGGAAGCGTCGAACTGTTCATGACTCATGGAGATAGAAGCGATGAGTAGCGTAGACCACGAGCTGAGACTCGCTCTCTCCACCGGCAGGGTCCAGCTAGGATCGAAGATGGCGGTCAGGGAGATGAGGCGCGGCAGGGCCAGGATGGCTATCCTCAGCTCTAACTGTCCAGCCGAGAACGCCGAGGCCATAGAGACGTATGGCAGGCTAAGCGAGATACCCGTGCTTACGCACGCTAAAGACAGCGTAGATTTGGGGGTGCTGTGTGGGAAACCCTACCCTGTTTCAGCTATTGTGATCAACGACCCGGGAGACTCGAGGATACTAGATATTGCGACGAAGGAAGATTAGTGCATGATCAACAACATAAAGATCACAGAGACTGAGATGAGGTACATCCAGCTCCTGCAGAACATGACGGGGGCGACTATCGTCGACTGCATCGTCGACGAGGCCCTGGACACCATCATATTCACTGTTAAGAAGGGAGAGGTGGGGCTAGCCGTCGGCAAGGGCGGCGAGAAGATAAAGCGTTTCCGCAGCATGACCAACAAGCAGGTCGAGATATACGAGTACCTGCCCGAGGCCGAGAAGTTCATCAGGAACGCGTTGAAGCCGGCTAAGGTCAAGGACATCCGCCTCGTCGACAGGATGGGGGGCAAGAAGATCGCCATGGTGAACGTGGAGCCCAAGGACAAGGGCATCGCCATCGGTAAGAACGGGTCCAACATCAAGAAGATAAGGTTCCTCGCGGACCGCTACTTCCAGCTCGACACCGTCGTGATAAACTAAGCCGTTTCCCCGGCTTCGATCTTGTTTTGTATTACTTCTATAACCGCGTTAGGGTTATGTGTACTGAACACGATGGCTCTGCCTCTGCGGCGGATGACCCTGACGGCTTCGCCGTAGGTCATGAGGTAGCCCACGCCTCCATCCCAACCCCACATTATCCCCAGGCCGCCGCCGTACCTCCAGAACGACGGCTTCTCGGGCTCGACGAGGAGCACCTCGGAGAGAGGGATGCTGGTCCCTAGGACGCCGAATCCGACGCGGAGCTGGCTCTCCGTCACCCTGATCCTCAGGGTCCTGAGGCTGAAGTAGAGGAATATTATGAGTAGATCCACGAGGATGAGGAGGGCTTGCACGTTTCTGGGGAGTCTGGCGTTGAAAGGGCTTAGCGACAGGTAGGTCACCAGCGCTATCACCGCCGCGAAGAATATGTGGAACACGGGGTGGGCTTCGTAGTCCTCGCCGTAGAGCAGCTCGCCTGGGGTGGTCATGAGGTCTCTCGTCTACGATTTCGTTTCTGTGGATATAGGCTTAGCTCCGAGGTGAGGCTTATACGCGTCGAGGGCGAGTACTCTCTGAGTTGTCATGAGTTCTGTCTGGCCTGACGGTAAGAGGTGCGCCGTGTGCTTCACCTTCGATCTTGACGCCGAGTACGTTTTCATGGGGAACATGCCCGAGGTCGCGGAGATGCCCCGGGTCCTCTCTCAGGGGGACTACGTGTGGAGGGCGGGCATCATCCCACGCATCCTCGACGTACTAGACGAGCATAAGATCAAGTCGACGTGGTTCGTGGTGGCCATGAACGCCGTCAACCACCCCGAGGAGGTGGCGGAGATAGTGAGGAGGGGCCACGACGTGGCCACCCACGGCTGGGTGCACGAGAAGATCACGGACCTCGGCAGGGAGGAGGAGACGGAGAGGCTGCTGAAATGTGTGCAGGCCATCGAGGACGCCACGGGGTACAGGCCCTTGGGGAACAGGACCGCCGGCGGCGAGCTTAGCCCCAGCACCCTAGACATACTGGCGGAGAACGGGTTCATATACGACAGCAGCCTCCGGGGCAGCGACACGCCGTACACGCTGCCCAACGGCCTCGTGGAGGTGCCCAGTTACTACGAGATGGACGACTTCCACATCTTCGCGGATTACCCCTTCGGCAACTACAAGGCCAGGATGCTGAGCCCCGAGACGGGCTACCAGATATGGGCCACGGCCTTCGACGGCTACTACCGCTACGGCCTCTGCTGGACAAGCATGTTCCACCCACAGATCATCGGCAAACCCGGGAACATCATGCTCCTGGAGCGCACCATGGAGTACATCGAGAAGCACCCGGGCGTATGGTTCGCCACGGCCAGGGAGATAGCGGAACACTGGAAGAGCAGGAGCCAGTGAAGGAGCCCCGGAAGATCGGTAGCGTCGTGCTGAGGGTCAGCGATCTGACGAAGGTCTGCTGGGTACCTCTATACTAGTCAGCAGGTGGCCTGAGGCAAGCAGGCAAGTTTCCGTGGGAACGATGGTTGGCTACGCAAGCGCAACACATCCCCCTCCTCTCGCACTCCATGTTTGTGCAGGCGCAGTTCTCTAGATTTCCCTCGTGGACTAGACAGCTTAGACTCATAGATGATCCTGTTTTGATATGGACGGCAGAATAAAAAAGGGGCGACGAGCCCCGTTAAATGGCTAGGGCTTGGCGGCCCCCCTCGTAGGCTCGGAGGTTCTGTTCGAGGTACCTGGCCGGTAGGGTCTTTCTCAGAGACTCCTTGACGGTGTCCTCGGTGAGCACCGCTTCGCTCAGCGCCATGTAGGCCCCGAGAACGGCTATGTTCAGGCTCCTAGGAGCCTCGGTCTCCCGGGCTATCCGGGACGCGTCCACTACAAAGATCTCGCAGCCGATGGCCTCCAAGGCGCCGGTGATCTCGTCGAGGCTCGGGTACGCAGCCTGCCCTAGCATAACGGGGATGGGGTAAGTCGGGGCGGTGTTAATTATGACACGGGTTTGTGACCCCAGATACTTGCTGACCCTCGCTGCCTCGCTGGGCTCCAAGGCGAGGAGGACGTCGGCCCCGCCGGACGGTATGATGGAGCCGTGGGCGTCTTCGCCGAGCCTGACATGGCTCTGGACAGCGCCGCCCCGCTGGGCCATTCCCAGCGTCTCGCCAACCCGAATGTTCAGCCCCTGGATCATGGCGGCGTTGGCGATGACCCGGGAGAGGGTTATGCCTCCTTGTCCGCCGACGCTGCTGATGAGTATGTTGTGTTCCTTCACCATCACTGGTCGCCTCCCTCTATGGCTTGGAAGGGGCATATCTGGGCGCATAGGCCACAGCCTTCGCATGTGTTCTGGTTTATCTCCATCTTGCCTTCCCGTATCTCCATGGCTGGGCAGCTGAGGGTTCTGACGCAGTGCAGGCATCCCGTGCATTTCTCGCCGTCGACGTGGCTGGGAGGACCTGTGAGGCGTTGCCGACGCGCCACGAGTGCGCACATGCGTCTGAGTACGATGGCTGAGGGGCCGTCGTGTTGCAGCGCCTCCTTGAAGGCTTCCTTGGACTCTTCGAGATCGAACGGGTCAACCACCTTGATCTTCTTGATGCCGGCGGCTCCGAGGATTTCCTCGATCTTGATGCGCGGGACAGGCTTCCTGAGGGCGTTGTAGCCGCTCGCTGGGTTGGGTTGGTGGCCGGTCATGCCTGTGATCTCGTTGTCGAGGACCGCGATGACGACCGGGGTGTCTCCCCACGCGGCGTTGACGGCGGGCGGCATCCCCGCGTGGAAGAAGGTGCTGTCTCCTATGGTGGCGACGACAGGGTTCTCTACGCCCGCTTGTTTGAGCCCGATGGTTACTCCTATGCTTGCGCCCATGCTGACCTCGTTCCAGCAGCTGTTGAAGGGCGGATGCATGCCGAGGATGGTGCACCCGATGTCCCCTGTGACTATGACCTCGTCCTGCTTGTAGCCCAGCTCCTTGATGGCTTGGTTCAGGGCGATGTAGGAGCCCCTGTGGGGGCAGCCCGGGCAGAAGGGCAGGCTGCGCCTAGGAGCCAGGCTGCTCGCCTCGGCCTGTCTGGCGGCAAGCTCATCGTCACACCGTTTTTCGCCTCCTGTCAGCTTGAGCACCGCCTCCTCCACCAGATCGTAGTCGTATTCGCCGACGCTAGGGAGGGTGCCGTCCTGTTTGCCCAGCACCTTAACCTTCCTGTCGGTGTCTGCGACCATCGCCTTTATCCTCAGCTCGATGTAGGGCTCAAGCTCCTCCACCGCCAGCAGCCTGTCCACCTGGCCGATGAGCTCGCGTAGCTGGTTGACTGGGAGAGGGTTGACCGACCCGATCTTCAGCGTAGCGACGTCGACGCCGTGTCTGGACAGCGCGTCCATGAGGTAGTTCCATGAGACGCCGGACGCCACGACGCCGTGTCTCTGGCCTTTCTTCATCTTCAGCCTGTTGAAGTCCGTCTCGACGCTTGGGACAAGCGCCTTGGTTTTCTCGATGAGACGCGTGTGCTGCTGTTTACACCAGACGGGTGAGGCCCGTGTGAAGACGCTGATGTCTCTAGCCAGGTGGGGTTTACGGGGCACCTTCTGGATCGGTCCCGTCTCGACTGGGCTTTTACCGTGGGCTACTCTGGAGGTGGACCTGACGATGACGGGTACGCTGTGTTGTTCGCTGTACTCGAACGCCTTTACTACGGCGTCCTTGCTCTCCTGGCTGTCGCTTACGTCCAGCATTGGGAGGAGGCTGAGGGCTGCGAAGACGCGGCTGTCCTCCTCCTCCATTCCCGCGTGTAGCCCAGGGTCGTCGGCCACGTATATGACGAGCCCCCCCACGAGGTCGCCGTAGGCGACGCTCACTATGGAGTCGCTGGCCACGTTGAGGCCGGCACTCTTCATGGTAACCAGGCAGCGGGCTCCGCCGTAGGACACGCCGGCCCCTATGTCGAATGCGACCTTCTCGTTGACCGCCCACTCCACGTGCATGCCCGCCTGTTCCGCGTAGCGAGACAGCGTCTCGATGACCTCAGTCGATGGGGTCCCGGGGTATCCGACTGCAACGTGTACCCCTGCCTCTATGGCGCCGCGGGCTACCGCCTCGTTCCCCATCAGAAGCTTATGTGAGCCCTCCTCATCTAACAAAATGATTCCTCAACACACTTGCTTGAACCTTTTAATACGTTTACCGGTTAAAAAACCGATACCAGTGAGTGTGGTCCCGGAAAAAATGAGGGGAGAAAAAGGTGTGGCCTACTCTTTGACCACGATGGTCCCGCTGAGGTAGTTAAAGAGCCTCTGCTGCTTGTCCTGATATAGGAGCCAGCCGACTATGACGTCTAGGGGCATCAGGAAGGCCTTCCCGACGGCTTGGTATATGCTCGTGCTTATGTCGATGGGCTCGCCGTATAGATCCACTACCCTGATCTTCATGGCTCTCTTGCCCAGGCTCTGTCCCTTGGTGCCCTCCAGATACGCCCAGTAGAGGAACAAGAAGACGCTGTTCACGCCTATGTTGAGGAAGGGGAATGGGTCGTGCCACCCGAGCGGCCACGCGAACATCCCCGCCACTATTCCCACCAGCAGCGAGTCGATGAGGAAGGCTACGAGCCGCTCACCCCACGAGGCAAGCTCAAGCTCGTCCACGTGCTGCCTTGCTCCGCAGCCGGAGCAGTACTCTGCGTCCTCGCTGAGCTCCTTGCCGCACTTCTTACAGTACACCATACATACCGCCTCCTAGTCTCTCCTGACGACGGCGACATAGATGATGAGGGCGCCTAGCCCGAAGCATACGAGGCCGCCGAAGAACAGCCCCTTGCCTATGATGTCAAGGAACGGCGCCTTCACGCCGAACCCGGCGTCCACGTCCAAGCCCGCCGAGCCGTCGAGGTTCATTATGACTATCGAGTAGTCGCCTTCCTCGGGCTCCCACTCCAGCGTCAACTCGTCGCCGTAGGCGTAGGCCGACCATATGCCCAAGTCGGCCGGTGAGCCCTCGAACAGGTCTCCGCTGTGCCTGCTGTAGGTTATCTGGGGGTTGGTGTCGCGGGGGTGGTCTATATCTATGTCGATTATGGTGTCGTACATCATCCCAGTGAAGACGGGGGCGGCGTCGGACTCCTCCACTATACCTATGAACACCTCTTTGCCGTTGTTGCTGTCCAGCGTGAACTTCAGGTCGATGAAGTCCCCAGGGTCTGAGCCCCAGTAGAGCATCATGGGTCCATCGATCTCTTCGATGACCATCTCGTCGACGTGCATAGGCCTGAATATGAGGGCCTGTGTGCTCGTCCCTATGTCTACGCCGCTGACGCCGATGTAGCCGTAGCCGTCGCTTAGGCCCCGGGTGATCCCCATTAGGGCCGTCCCGCTGAACAGCAGGGGGGCGCCAACGAGTATCAGAAGGCCGCCGAAGAATACGACCAGCACCTTGCCGGCGTCCCAGCCGCGGCCCCGGGGCTTAGTGTATAGTATGTCCGTAGCCCTTAAGTCGGCTCCGCAGTGGGGACAGAACTCTGCTCCGTCCTCCACCTCTTTTCCACATTTCTTACAGTATTGCACTGTGTTTCACGGGTCTCGGAGACGGTTCTAGGCTTTTAAGGGAATTTCAGTATTTCTTCAGAATTGGATCACAAACCATGCTGAATCTCTTCACAAATGCTTCAAGCAAGTTTCATGAAACGTGTTTCAGAAACCCTAGGAGTCACAAGGATAACTACAAGTTACATGTAACTAGGAAAATCAGAGAGGTGCTTTCACTACCCATTGACGTGTGTCCCATCGTCATCTTGTACCTCCCTTCCACTCGCCGTCGATTTCACTCTAGGCGCCCCTTCGTCTCCGCAAACCATTT
>JAEHCT010000044.1 GCA_020697635.1 Candidatus Bathyarchaeota archaeon | reverse complement strand
CCTCGTCCGCCTTCAGGTCCAGCAGGTCGTCGCTGTCCCGCGTCCACTCGCTGAAGCTGCTCCCCATGTCCCCCTCCGCGTTCACCTTGAAGACGTCACCCTCAACCTCCACCCTCACGTGCTCCGACACCAGGCTCGCGTCCCTTATCGCCATCCGCAGCGCATCCGTCGTCAACCTGGCCTTCGCCTTGAAGAATATCTTCGGCTGAGGCACCTCCTCGTCCAGAGGCTCCAGTATAGGCATCTCGAACCGCCTGCTATGGCCGCCCCGCTTGCAGTGGATCACAAGCCGCGCCTTCTCCACGTTCAACACGATACGCACCTGCTCGTCCCTGTCAACCCTGTCAAGGAACCGTAGGAACTCCTTGATGTTAATGCTCAGCTTGGGCTCCCCCTCGCACCTGTAAGCTTCGAAGAAGGTGCCCGGCAGCTCGAAGTCCACCATGGCCACGTGGCTCGGGTCCATGGCCAGCAGCTTCAGCTGCGCCTCGTTCATGATGAAAGTCCCCTCCTCCACGATGACGCTAAGCGCCTTCACCAGGCTCCTGAAGGGGTCGATCCGCGAAACCTCAACCTCAAACAACGTCAAACCACTCAAATATACAGCGATGCTGCACTCTAGATAGACCCAAGCCCATAAAAATACATTGATTAGCTGTAGTCACGCCACGTGTGCCCGCACTTGGTGCACCTGTAGAACTGGGTCATGCTCTCGTCGATGCCCCGGGTCTGCACCATCCACCAGTACGCCTCGTTGTTCCCACACTTCTCGCACAACGCCTTCGTCTTCGGCATAGTCGAGAGCTCACGCTCCTTCTTGCCGATGACGATTATCTTATCTTCCTCGCTGGTCTTCCTGGAGATGGCCCGGTTCTCCTCCAGAGGCTCCTCCCACCCGCACTTGGGGCATACGTAGCATCGCTTAGCGTTGTCGGCGGTACAGAACGCCCCACACTCCGGACAAAACTTCACACGACGGCCTCCGTCTTTTCCTACTCCGGAATCTATTCTTTTTAAACCTTGTGTAGACCCGTTCCCGGAAACTCCTCCGCGACGAGGGACGCCACGCGGAGGGCCTCCGGGAAACCCTCCACGGAGCAGGTGTCGAGGACCCTCTCGACGTCGCCCCTCCCGAGTCCCATGGAGGTCACCTTGAACCCGCGCCACAGAAACATGTAACGTTCATCCAGCTCGCCGCCAGCCCGCGTCAACCCCAGAACCGGTTTACCGGTCCCGGACGCCAACGCATCCAACTCTATACTGGCTCCGGGGGGCAGCCGATCCATGTCCACGGCTATCACGCGTATCTGGTTGAAGTGGGCGGAGTCCCTGATCATGCTCGCCGCGGCGCCGGTGAGATCACGCGACGAAGAAGAACAGCATAGAACCCCGTCCAACCCCAGCCTCCCCCTGTAGACCACGCCCACACAGACATATGAGCCATCCAGAGGCTCGGCCGCCAAGCCGAGGACCCTGATCTCCTTCTTGACCTGACGGATGCGCACCAGCTTCAAGCAGCCACCCCCATGGGTGGATCAAAAATAGTTAGGAGACGGCCTCTGCTAAGCTTTTCTCGAACTCGGCGAGGAACTCGTCGAGCTTACCGTCGGCCTTCACCACGGCCTTCCTGACGGCGTCGAGGTGCCTCTGGCCCCTCTTCAGCCTTATGAACAGCATGCTCCTGTCCATCAGTGGATGCGGCTTGCTGTACCCAGCCATCTCCACGTTTTTATCCTCGAGCAGGCTGTCTTGCAGCAGGTTCAGCAGCGTATGCCCCTCGCCGCTGAACTCAATCTCCATGTACTTACCTTCCTGCTTCGCTATGTTTATCTTCACACCAGCGCCTCCTTTCCGTAGCTCCTGGCCGTCTTCCTCCGCTCCACCCTCCCGCAGTCGGGGCACGTCAGCCTCCCTCGGTCACTCTCCAGGAGGCCCCCGCACCTGCTGCAGTAGGCGTATATGACGCCGAAATCCGGGTCCGCGAGGCTCATCTGGTTCAGCCTGTTCTTGACGTTCACTATCCGTCCCTTGACCGTGTCGCCGTTCCGGAGGGCCATGTCGATGTTCTTCGTGTAGTCGCGGCTGATGTCGCTTATGTGGATCACGCCGCTGTAGGTGGGGTGGATGTGTCTGCCGTCGAGCATGAATATGTCGACGCGTGCGTCCCTACGGGCCACCGAGCCGACCTCGGCCACCGCCATCATCCCCTCCTCGGGGACGATTATCTTCGGCGTCTTCTTCTCGACGGCGACCGACCTGGTCGCCCCGTCGTGCCTCGTGACTCCTATCTCGGCTGACCTGACCTCCCCGTCACTCTGGTACGTGCCCTCGCCTTCGTTGTACTCCTCTATAACGGCGAGCCTCTCCCCGGGGAACACTTCTTTTTCCTCTATCTTAGCCTTCTTAGCCATCTCTGTTTCCTTCTTCTACGTGACTTGCCCCGGTTTTGCGCCCCGGGGAAACGTTGTGGTTGAGCGTGAAGCGATCCAGACGGATCGGGGCTTCTATGCGTGCAGTTTGTAATAAACCCAGCGGTCACCCCAAGTATCCGTCGCCCCAGATGTCCTCCCATCTACGGTCGCCGAGCACCACCTCCGCCTCCAGCACCGTGAGGATGGGCCTGTCCACGCCGCTCACGCCGTCGACGGCCACCCTAGGGCACGCGGTGTTGACGAAGGCCTGCGCCTCGACGAAGTTGTTCAGGTGCTCCGCCCTGACCTCATCCAAGTATATGATAACCGCCTCGTAGCCCTCCTCGGCGAACCTGCTCTGAAGCATCTCGGCGACCATCGCCGCCCGCTGCCCGGGTTTCGAGGAGACGAGCACCCCGATCCTCTCAACGTCCCTGACGGTGGCTATCTGGGCTACACGTTTCTTAGCGAGCTGCATCAGGTCGTCCTCCGTCATCAGGCTCACCGCGGCGTTGAACGGGTTGGCGACGACCACCGGCTTACCGGTGCTCAGTACAAGCCCCTTGGGGTGAAACTCGCCTCCGCCGACGTAAAGGTACGCCTCGACGTCCCCGGCCACCGCCTGCGCGTTACGGTAGTAGCAGCCGAGAACCTGGCCCGGGTAGGGCGCCCTCTCCGCCCCCTCGCCCACGTACACCGTGAAGCCTCTCCCCCGAAGCCCCTCCCTTATCTCGTCCACCATGTGAACGTGCTGCACCGTGGTGACGAGCCCTATCCGTTGCCATCGACTCAGGAGGGGGGCGGCCTCCTCCACGAGGGCCTCGGCGTCCAGATCGACCTCGGCGTGGACGTATAGAACAGGTACATCGTCGTCCGCCGTCATACGGCTGTGGCCGTAGTGGACCACGAGGCCCACCGACAACTCCCTCGCCTGGTTCACCGCCAGGTCGCAGGCCCCGTAGCATGAGTCTCCGCTGAGGAACACGTGGGCGCCTGTGCTCTTCCTAAGCGCCTTCGCCATCTGGAACGCGAGGGGACGGAGACCGTCGGGCAGCTGGAGCAGAACCCGGTCTGCCCCCCGGCTCCTGATCTCCTCCACGACTCTCTCGAGCTCTAGATGGTACAACTGCTTCACATGAACGTATGGTTGAGAAGTATTAAGATATGATACGCTGCTAGAGCTTCGACTCGATGATCTTCGTCCGTACCGGAAGCTTGGCGCCGGCACGCTTCAGGGCCTCCTTGGCGTGGCCGATGTCCTTCTTGTCGACCTCCGCGATGATTATGGGGCTCCTATTCTTGATCCTGGCCGCCATGGCGGTGGGTTTCCCGTAGGCCTTCTTCATGCCCTCCTGGAAACGGTCGGCCTGAGCAACGTTGACCCTCTTGTGCTCCCTGATGATATTGTGGGGGAACGTCACTATCTTGAGCATGAAGTTGTCCCTGCCTAAGTTGGTCTCCAGCACCCTGTTGGCCGCTATCCTGGCCGCCTCAAGGGCGTTGTGGCGTATCTGTATGTCCCTGAGGTTGATGAGCTCCAGCCTGTGGCTGAACTCGCCGCCGGTGTTCCCCATGGTGAACTTGACGATCTTGCTCCCCGGTACGCCGCCCATGTACTTGCGCCGGGTGAACGCCATGTTCTTCTTGTGCTTGAATGTGCTAGCCTTCATCGCTTGTCTCACCACATAGCCTATGTAGATTCTTAAAAAGATAATGAAAATTCCTCGGGGGCTTGTTACTGTTGAGCCTTTTTCTCCTGCTTCTCCTCCTCATCTCCCTCGGCGTCTTCCAAGGGGGCTTCGGGGGAGATACGCTCACTGGGCTTGAGTTCGATGGCCTGAGCATCGGCTGTTTCTTTAACCCGTTTCACCTGTGAAAGCACTCTTACAAGTAGACCGAGGATCAGTAGAGACAGCGCCAACAAGACGAACAGGATCAGATACTCATTCATCGCCGTCCGTGAGAATCAACATTTATAGATACTTGAAGTTATCGCAACTCACGCGGGCCGGGTGAAAATGTAGTACTTCTCCTCTTCGCTGAGCTCCTTCAAGACGCGTCGAGATATCAGCTTCACCGGGTCCGTCAGGTTAGCCCTCTCCTTGAGGTCATCGAAGCTCTCGAAGGGGTACCTCTCCCTCAGGTCTATTATCTGGAACATGAGCCGCTTGCCTATCCCTGGTATGAGTTCCAAGCTGTGCATCCTGGGCGTCAGGGGCTGGCTGTTGTTCACGAACTCCACGAAACGCTTCTCTTTGTTCTTGACTATCTCCTCTATTACGAAGAGCAGCTCGGCCTTGGCGGCCGAGGTAAGCTCGTCGTAGTTGACCCTGCCCAGGATGTGCCCCACCAGGGCCCTGTCCCCCTTCCCGACGAATATCCTGTCACGGATGTTGTACTCGGCGTCCCGCCTCGGGGTGGCCTCCAACAGAGTGAAGTAGTCCTCCCCTATGAGCTGGATCACCCCGGTCGCGGAGTGGCTTGAACGAGGCGCCCCCGGGCGGCCATGCGGCAGATAATCTAAGACGTAGGCGTACTCCTCATACTTCTTCTGCTCTCTATACAAGCCATGTGCCTCCTGCGGGGTGGTCTCCGGGTAGTTATTCCTCTACCCGGTATTTTTCAATTATCCCTAAAATCTTTGCCATGGTGTCCTCGGCGATGATCCTCTGCCTGCCGAGGAAGGTGCGTATCTCGGGGATGCTGCCCGGCATGGCGTTGACTATCTGTACCGCGAGGCTTCGGTCTATGTCTGCGTCCTTCACGAGCTCCTCCGTGAGCTGCTTCGCGGTCTCGCTGTCCAGCTTGCTGAACCTGATGGTGTACTCCAGCACCCGTCTCTGAAGAGGGTCAAGCTCCTCGGCCTTGTCTATCAGCAGCTTGCGGGCCTCGGCGACGGTGATCTCCTTCTTCTCAGTGACGGACATCTCTAAGCTTCCTGGTGCTTTCTGATGTGCTCAGGCGTGGTTATGATGGTCTTCACGGTCTTCCTCTGGGGTATCTCCAGTATGTATGCGCGTCCCCTCTGCCCCACCACCTTGGCGACCTTGCCCTGGTAACGCTTGTGTGGCATAGCTTTGTGGATGCCTGGGTCGATGTTTATGACTACCTTCTCGCCTTCCTCGTACTTCGTCAGCAGCCTGCTCAGGGGTAGCCTCCCCCTCTCCCTTACCTTCTTGGTGAAGGCGCTCCTGCTCTTTCTCCGCATTCCCTTGCTTTTACCCATTGATCTGGTCTCCTCATCCCAGTTTGAAAGGCATCTGGCGCCTCATCCTTCGGCTGCCCTTCATCTGTCTGAGCATTTTCCTCATAGTGTTATACTGTTTTATAAGTTCTCTTACTTCCCGCTCGTCTGTACCGCTGCCCCGGGCGACGCGCTTGATGCGGCTCCTGTTCAGCACCTTGGGGTCCTCCTTCTCCTCGACGGTCATGCTCTGGATGATAACCTTGTATTTAGCTAGCCGCTCCTCGGCGTTCTCCATCTCGTCTGTGGGCAGCTGGTAGCTCATCCCAGGTATCATGCCCAGCACCTTCTGAAGGGGCCCCATGTTGCTCATGGCTTCGAACTGGTTGTACATGTCCTGGAGGCTGAACTTGCCGCTGAGCATCGCCACGACGTCCTTCTCCGAGACCGGGGTCTCCGCCTCCTTGACCTTGGCGACGAGTCCCTCGATGTCCCCCATCCCGAGGAGACGACCGATGAACCTGCTTGGGACGAACGCCTCTAGGTCCTCTATCTTCTCGCCGGTGCCGATGAACTTGATGGGCGCGCTCGTCGCTGCTACCCCGCTGAGGGCTCCGCCTCCCCTGGCGGTGCCGTCCAGCTTGGAGACTATTATGCTGCCCACCTCGGAGGCTTCCTTGAACGCCGTCGCCTGGGCGGCCGCCTGCTGGCCTATGGTTCCGTCCAAGACCAGTATGATCTCCTGAGGCTTCACGGCGGCGGCAATCTCCTGCATCTCCCGGATGAGCCCCTTCTCCTCCTTGTGGCGGCCCGAGGTGTCCAGGAGGACCACCTCCGTGTCCCTGAAGTGCTCAACCCCCCTCCTCGCCAAGGCCACGGGGTCCTTAGCGTCTTCCTCCCCGTAGAAGGGTGCCTTGATGCCGTCGGCGAGCTGCTTGAGCTGGCTGTAGGCCCCCGGCCTGAACGTGTCGGCACATATTATGCCCACCTTGAGGCCGCGCTTCTGGTAGTAGCGGGCGAGCTTGGCGCTGTGAGTGGTCTTACCGGAGCCCTGGATGCCCACCATCATGAGAACATTTTGTTTGCCGGGCTGGATCTTCAGCTCTTGGGGCTTCTCGCCCACGAACCTGGTGAGCTCGTGGTAAATGACCTTGATTAGGTGCTCGCGGCGGCTGATCCCGGGGGGCAGCTTTTCTTCGAGGGTGCGTCTCTGTATGTTCTGGCTGAGCTCCATCACCAGGCTCACGTTGACGTCGGCTTGGAGTAGAGCCCTCTGGAAGTCCCTGACGAGCTCCTTCACCAGCGCCTCGTCCACCACTGGGGCTTTGATGATCTTCTGTATGGCGTTGTATAGGTTGCTTCCCAGCTTCTCCAGTACCACTGCGTACACCCGGTAATGTGTGTAGACTAGGTCATGTCATATAAATATCAAGTATCCCGGGTGTCCTCATCCCCGGTCCGTCTCGGCTACATCGGTTTAATCCTCTGACCGGGCTTAACCTGTAACCGGTGTAGATGAGACCCAGCTACATCCTGCCCTTTCTCCTCGTCTCCATCCTGATACCCACGCTGAACCAGAGCACGGAGCCCGACATACTTCTACAGCTATACTCGTTCAACGTCACCCAGTCGGGCCCAGAGGTACAGATATGCGCCGAGGTGTGGCTGGAGAGCTCCACCCCAGAGCTGGAGTACTGCAGCCTCGATCTGATCGTCGACGGCTTCATCGTGGAGGCCGTGTGCTGGAGCGACCTACCCGACGTCCCCTGGGCGCACCCCGCCGTCACCGCCCCCACCGTCCTCCACATGAACAGGACAATCACCCTCAGGGAAGGCGCCCACGAGCTACAACTGGAGAGCTACGCGCGGAACACCGAAAACGAGTGGACGCGGTTTAACTCACCGACGCTCACGCTGGCCCGTGGGCGGGGCGACGAGTCCTTGCAGGACATCCGCTTCAAAGACGTGAAGGCCGAGAACAGCTCTTCGCTGACGGTGTCGACCTCCTTTAACTACATAAGCCCCAGCGGGGCGGTGAAGTTCAGCTATGGCCTGCTCGTTGACGGCGAGGCGGCGGAGATGCGTAGCTGGAAGACCACCTCAGGCGGCCTCGACACGTGTCTCACCGTCCACAAGCGGTATGCTCTCAACGCCTCCGATCCGCCTGACCGGGTGCAGCTCTACGCAGCGGTGAAGGACCTATACAACAACACCGTGTTGAGGGTGTCGCGGCCCATACCCTTCACAGGTGCTTCAGCTCCGGCCGAGAACAAGGGGACCCCTGAGGCACCCAGCGGAAACTTGACCCTCCAGCAGGTAAAGGTCGCCGGTAGGCTGGGGAACTCGACCACCCTGACGCTTGAGAGCGTGGTGGGCGTCGACCCGGGGCCCACGCCCTGGCTCCAGGCGCCGCTGGGAAAGGTGAAGCTCACCGTCATGGTTCAGCCGGACGGGGTGCCGGGGGTGGCGACCACGCCCGAGCCGGGTGTCTACCTCGCCGACGAGGGCTCGGTCGTCTGTCTGCTCGCAACATCTGGGAGTGATGACTGGGTGTTCAGGGAGTGGGCCGTCAGCAGAGCGGGTGAGGGCGTGACGAGGGTGAGAGGCTTAGACGGCTACGTGGAGGTCGAGTTCACCTGCGACACCGTCGTGGCTGTGCTCCACAGTCAGGTCATCGGGTAGCTGGGCCGCCCTACAACCCATATATACCGTGGGTCAGCGTATTCTGAGGAGAGGCATCAGAGATGCACCCATCAGGAGCCCCCGGGGAGGCTAGGCGCCGCAGGAGCTACACACCTGAGGGTCTATTCGTGATCACGGGACCTGGGGAGAGCTACGGGAAGGGTTCGGCTTGGATGCTGGGGGGCGAGCATGGCTACGTCCAGACGGTT
The DNA here is from genome assembly GCA_020697635.1 of Candidatus Bathyarchaeota archaeon. GTDB lineage: Archaea > Thermoproteota > Bathyarchaeia > TCS64 > TCS64 > RBG-16-57-9. The sequence continues at coordinate 163 of JAEHCT010000044.1, read as the reverse complement.
CTTCTCCGAGACTCGCGGGCCATACGCCCGGACACCCTTTACATAGAGAACATCGAGGTTAAGCCAGACCGTAGGGGCCGTGGCCACGGCAGGGCCCTCTACCTCAAGGCCGAGAGGTTCGCAGAGAACATAGGCGCCAAGTGGATCCAGGTCGACTCGGAGG
>JAEHCT010000043.1 GCA_020697635.1 Candidatus Bathyarchaeota archaeon | reverse complement strand
TGCTCCGCGCCTGCTCAGGGTCATCGTTGATAGACGTGTAGGCCCAGAAAACGACCTCGATGTCCCTGCGGCTTCGCCCGGACCTCTCAAGCCCCATGGCAATGTTTTCCAGCGCGTAGCCGAGCCCCTGCTCTGAGGCGAGGCTGCCGATGATGACGCCGTCCGCCACCGCTCCTGCTAGCCTGAGGAGCCTCGGGCCCCTCGCGGCTATGTAGATGGGAACAGGTCGGGACTCGAAGTCCATGTAGGGGCTTCCCGCGCCTTGGACGCCTCCCTTGTAGTCTACCTTCTCGCCACGTAGGAAGGGCTGGAGCATCTGGACGGCTTCACGTATCGCCGTCAGGGGCGGGCTTGGACGCTCGACGCCGTGTCTCTCGAATAGGGTTGAGGCGCCCGCCCCCAGCCCGAGGACTGCTCTTCCGGCTGAAAGCTCGTTGAGGGTGGCGGCTGCGGCTCCGGTGATTAAGGGGTGCCTCGTGTAGGGGTTGGTGACGGAGACGCCCAGCTGCGCGGTCTCGGTGTGGAGGGCGGCCATGGATAGGAGCGTGTAGGGGCTTCTCTCGAAGCGTTCGTCGGGGCACCAGATGCAGCTGTACCCGAGGCTCTCGAGGGTGGAGGCGTAGCCGCCTGCCTTATGTATCTCGCCCCAGCCGGGGTCCAGTGAGAGCTGAGTCCCGTACCTAACCATGGTTAATGGTTGGTGCGTGTGGTCTTAAGTTCCTCCTCTGGTGGCTGGTTACCGTTAAAAGGCTGGTGGAGCATGATCAGGTGCCGCTTCGGATCGGTGAAGGGATATTGGTGTTGTTCGGTGTTTCGCTCCCTACGGGGAGGGAGGGTTTGATGGTTCCCGCGGGGTTCGCTTCAAGGGAGACCATCGTCGAGGCTGCTGTTAAAGCTGAGGAGCTGGGCTTTGACTCGGTTTGGGGTAACGATCACGTGACGGTTCAGGACTACGTCAGCCACGTGAGGCCCAAGCCGGCGTTCTTTGAGCCCATTGTTGCGATGGCTGCGGTCTCGTCAGCCACGAGGAGGGTGAAGCTGGCGACGGGTATATTCGTGCTGCCGTGGAGGACGCCCAGTCTCGTGGTATGCGCTAAGCAGCTTGCCACCCTCGACGCCCTTTCAGGGGGCAGGGTGCTTCTCGGGGTGGGAACCGGCGCGTACACGGAGGAGTCCAGCGCCCTCGGAGTCGGGCACCGCCTCGGAAGGATGATTGAAGGAGTCGAAGCGATGCGCGTCCTGTTCAACGAGGACCCCGCCACCTACAAGGGAAAATACGTCGAGTTCGAGGGGGTACAGTTCTACCCGAGGCCCCTGCAGAAGCCGTTCCCCGTGTACCTCGGACGCCACCTGACAACCGACAGGGTTCTCAGGTACCTCGCGGAGAACTGCCAGGGATGGATACCTGGGCTCCACCCGGGCCAGTTCAGGGAAGCATTGCCCAGACTCGAAGGGTTCCTGAAGGAGCGGGGAAGAAGCCTCTCAGGCATCGACGTCGTCAAGGAGATCACCGTCTGCCAAGGGGCGACGCGTGAGGAGGCTCTTGGACGGTACTTTGACAGCCCAGCCGAGGCTCATATGCGGAGCCTCAGCGAGGGTAAGAAGCTGGTGGAGTTCGGCGAGGAGTCCCGGTGGAGCCTCATAGGAGCCCCCGGGGACATCATCAAGGGCGTCGAGAGCTACCTTGACGCGGGTGTGAACCACTTCATGTTTAACTTCGTCGTCAAGGAGAGAGGAGACTTGGTCTCCGGGATGGAGGCCTTCGCCGAGGAGGTCATGCCCTCCTTCAGGTAGGGCTACTTCTCGACGAGACTCGGCTCGCTGACGGCCACGGGGTTTCCGCCCTCAAGGTAGACCCGTGGGGTCAGGATGTTCATGTAGTTCGCCAGCTTGTAAGTCATGATTCCGGCTAGCTTCGCCAGACTGGAGGCGTCGCTCTCACCTTCTCGGCTCAGGGCTTCGATGACGCCCCCGGGCTCCAGCTCCGTGCCGTCGATGTCCACGAGGAAGTGGTTGACGCTGACGGTTCCAAGCAGGTCACGTGTCACGCCCTCCACCTTGACCTTGCCTATGCGGGTGAGCTCCCGGGGGTAGCCGTCGCTGTACCCGACGTGAACGGTGCCCACCTTCATGCGCCTCGGGGCGACGAACCGTCTGCTGTAGGTGAGGCTCTCCCCCTTCTCCACCGTCTTGACGTGTTCAAGCCTGACCTTCCAAGCCATGCTCTGCCGCAGCTCGATGCCTTGGCCTCGGTCCTCCTCCTCGGGGTACATGCCGAAGAGCATGAGCCCGGGGCGCACAGCGTCCAGGTAGCTGTAAGGCTTATGGAACACGGCGTTACTGCTAGCTATGCTCTTGACGCCCACGTCTACGCCCAGCGCCTTGGACTGCGTCTCCACATCTAGGAGCCTGTCCACCTGAACACGGTCAAGGTCTGTGTCCTCGCTGAAGGTGCTGAAAAGCCCCTCGATCCTGAGCCCGGGCAACCCGTCGACGTACTCGATCAGCTCCGGGGCTTCGGTCCACCTTACGCCTACCCTGCCCAACCCTGTGTCAACCTTGACCCAGACAGCCGCCTCCTTTCCTAGCCTGGACGCGGCTTCGCTCAGCATCCTCGCTGGCTTCATCTGGTAGATGGTCTGGGTGACGTCGCGCTTCACGACGGTCTCGAACTGCTCCATGGTGAACAGCGGGTCCAGGTTCACGACTCCTACGTCCAGCCCGGCGTCTCGTATCTGTAGGGCTTCCCGCAGCTTCGCAACGAGCACACGTTTAACGCCCTGCCGGGCCATGTACGCGACGACTGGGACGAGCCCGTGTCCGTAGGCGTTGGACTTGACGCACGGGATGACCTCCTGCCCCGTCCTGGCCCTGACCTGCTCCAGGTTGCGGCCTATGGCGTCCAGGTCTACCTCAAGCCAGGACTGGAACCCCTTGATCCTCTCGTTTATCTCCCCCGGGGACGGCTGCCCCGCGAAGTAACCGCTCATAGGGATAGAGGTCTCATTTGAGGCTATAAGTAAAACGTTGGCTCTAGAAGAGGAACGACGGAGGCAGCGCGAACTTCTCTAACTCGGTCTGGGTTATGGCCTTTATACGCTCCAGCTCCATCTCCTGGTCGGGCATGACGAAGGTGATGGCGGTTCCCTCCTTGCCGGCTCGTGCGGTCCTGCCGACGCGGTGGAAGTACATGTTTGGGTCGTCGGGGATGTCGTAGTTGATGATGAAGGGTACGTCCGCGATGTCCAGGCCCCTCGCCGCCAGCTCCGTGGCGATCAAGAGGTCGTAGTCTCCATTCCGGAAGGTCTCAAGCATCTGCTGCCGCCTCGCTTGGGTGAAGTCGCCGTGCAGGGGCTCGGCGGATACGCCCGCCCGCATCAGGTTGCTGGAGAGCCTGTTCACCATGTACTTCGTTCGGCAGAAGACGATGCCCCTGTCGATGTCGAAGTACTCTATGAGCCGTTGGAGGGTGTCCTCCCGTTCATGGGCGGCAAGCACCATGTAGTACTGCTTGATCGTGGTCAGCCCTATCTCGTCGCGGCTCATGTTCACGGTGACGGCGTCGGGCATGAACCGGGCTGAGAGCCTCTGGGTGCGTTCGTCGATGGTTGCGCTCCAGAGGCTCACCTGCTTCCGCCGGGGCAGCTGGCTCATTATCCAATCGATGTCCTCGAAGAAACCCATGTCGAACATGCGGTCGGCCTCGTCGAGGACCACCATCGTGACGTTTCTCAGGTCGAGGGTGCCTCGCCTCATGTGATCCATTATCCTGCCGGGAGTCCCCACTACTATGGTGGGATTCTTCCTCAGCTCGCTGAACTGGCCGCGGATGCTCACGCCGCCGTAGATGGGGGTGGCCCAGACCTTCGTGTGCCTCCCGTATGTGTTTATGTCGTCGGTTATCTGCAGGGCGAGCTCCCTAGTGGGCGCCAACACGAAGCCCTCCACGTGGCCCGAGTTAGGGTCCAGGTTGTTCAGCATGGGTACGCCGAACGCGGCCGTCTTCCCCGTGCCTGTCTTGGCCTGGCCGACGACGTTTTTCCCTTCCATCATCGGCGGGATGGCGTTCTCCTGGATGGGGAACATGTCCTCGAAGCCGATCTCTTTGAGCGCCTGCTTTATCTCCTGTTTGATTTCTAGTTCGTCGAAGTTCATATCAATCAGCGGCATGGGTCGAAATTGTCCCTTCTCGTAACGCAGGGACGTTAATAAAGGCTCGGATACCGCACGAAAGACCATGTATTGTAACCGTATACACGGGGGACTGGTTACTATACCGTTACTTCGGTTGGTGGCTGGACAATACTGAAGTGGGGCAGATCAGGACAGCCTACAGGATAGGCGTAGTGATAGTGATCCTGCTGCTGGCTGTATCAGCGGCTTCCGTGCTCGTGAGGCAGCCTCGGCTCGACGACGGTGCCAGAATGGCGTTGATCTATGACTCCCTCTACGAGACCCAGACGGCGGTTGACTTCACCGACACCCTTGAGGTGTTGCTGACTGGAGGGGGTTTCAAGGTAGAGGTTTATCGGGGCGAGGAGGCGACGGTGAAGCAGCTGCAAGCGTTGAAGGGGGGCTACAGTCTCATGGTGTTTCGTGTGCACAGCGGCGTATTCGAGGATTAGGACTGGCTGTTCACGGGCGAGGAGTTCGACGCCTCCAGGTACGTGGGCATGCAGCTCGTCAACGATGTGCACGTGGCGCGGTCCCCGAACGATCCGAGGATGTTCTTCGCGATGGGCCCCCGGTCCGTGGGGGGCCGGCTGGGCGTCGCCTCCTCGGGCCTGGTCGTCCTGATGGGCTGTGATGTGCTTGGGGATGAGGGGCTGACCATGGCTTTCCATGACACGGGGGCTGATGCGGTCGTCGGCTGGGACGGGGCTGTCACCCTCTCGTGTTCCGACGAGGCGTTGATTGCGCTGATACGGGAGATACTGACCGGTGAGTCTCTGGGGGACGCCGCCGCGTCCTGTTCACAGGTTCAGGGTGTCTCGCTTCTGGTTTATCCTACAGGGTCGTGGGATTTTTCGTTGGGGTAACTGTTACGGGGTGAGAGCCAATAGGCCGGCCACTATAAAAAACGAGTTTACTGCGAGTCGGGTGTTCTGGTTACTCTAAGATTAATGATCACATCACCAAGAACTTTACTTGAGAGTTACATGAGCTTAAATAATGATTCTCTGGGAAAGTGGCTCCTTTTATGGTTTACAGGTGATTTTTTAACTTAAAATACTTGAACTGTATTTTAAAATGTTAAAATTAGTGATTTCACTATTATTATATTATTAAATAATAACGTATTTCAACTAGAAATCCATTGATCTGGTATTAAATCATCGGGAGCTTACGAAAACTTTACTATTCGCTGTTCCAGAACGTTAAGGGATGCTTTCCAGCACATTATACACAATCTTAGCCACCGTCGTTATCAGCCTGACCGGGTTCATAGGGTTCTTCACGCTCAGCCTCAACGAGGAGACCCTCCACAGGATGCTCTTCGTGCTCGTGGCTTACAGCGCGGGCACCATCCTCGGGGCAGCCCTCTTCGACCTGCTGCCGGAGGCCGTGGAGCTGGTCGACGAGGCCGTCGTCTTCCCCATCATCGCAGGAGGCTTCGTGTTCTTCCTATTCTTGGAAAGGGTGATCTACTGGTACCACGGCCACGGCCACGAGTATGAACACGGCGACGAGAAGGTCACGAAGGGGTTCGCGTACCTGAACCTGACAGGGGACTTCGTCCACAACTTCATCGACGGGATGGTGATAGCGGCGGGGTTCATCAACGGGTTCGTCGTCGGGTTGACGGCCGCCATCGCCGTCCTCTTCCACGAGCTCCCTCAGGAGATGGGGGACTACGGTATACTGGTCTACGCCGGCATAGAGAGGAGGAGGGCGCTGATGCTAAACTTCTTGGCCGCCGTCAGCGTGGTGGTGGGCGGAGTCTTCGGCTCCTTTTTCATCGCCTCGGTGGAGGAGCTCGGCGGCTGGATGGTGGCGTTCAGCGCCGGCGCGTTCCTCTTCCTCTCCGCGAGCGAGCTGATACCTGAGATGCTTAAAGAGGACGACAGGAGAAGGGCGGTAATACAGCTGGCGATCATGGTTCTGGGGATGCTGACCATATACAGCCTCGGCTTCGTGTTCCCCCACGAGTGACCAAGACATCTAAATCCCTGTCCACCCTATGATGAGCGATGAAGATAGTCAAGCCAGACGAGGAGGGGCTCAAAGAGGCCGCCACCACAATGCTGGCGGGGGGAGTCATAGCATACCCAACGGAGACCTTCTACGGACTGGGCTGCCTGCCAAGCGACCCCGAAGCCTCGAGGCGTGTATGCGAGATCAAGGGCAGAGCCGACAAGGCGCTGCCCCTGATATGCGGGAGCGTCGACGTGGCTAGACGCGTCGTGGAGTTCAACGCGGCCGCCGAGATACTGGCCCAGAGGTTCTGGCCTGGCCCCCTCACCCTAGTGCTGCCCAGTAAAATCAACTACCCCATGTGGGTCACCCACGGCAAGAAGACGCTGGCGGTCAGGGTGTCAGGGCACGAGGTGGCGAGGAGGCTCGCCTCGATGAGCGCCGGCGTGATCGTCAGCACCAGCGCCAACAAGTCGGGGGAGGCGCCGCCGAGGACGGCGAAGGAAGCAGCCGATCAGATCGGCAGAAAAGTTGACATCGTGGTGGACGGCGGCGTGACCACGGGCGACAAACCCTCCACCATCCTGGACCTGACGAGCGACGAACTCTGGATACTAAGGAGCGGCCCAGTGACCGGCGACCAGATAGTAAAGGCCCTGAAAGGCTAGAGCTTCCAGCCCTTCTCCACGAGGAAGGCGATGTTCTGTCTCTCAGGGGCGCCCACCGCCCTGGCCACCGGCTCGCATTTGGTCCTGAATATGTACATTATCGGGCAGGGTGCGGGGGTCTCACTCAAGGTCTCCCAGTTGGCCATCCCCTTAGCGACGATGACGTCGGCGGAGTAGAAGCGATCAAGGAACCAGTCTGGGCTCTCGTCTAGCCAGACGCCCATGGCTGCCGTCCCCGTTGTGATTACCTCGTCGGCCGCCTCCGTCATCCCGACCTCCTCCGCGTCCCTCATGATGGCGTCGTTGAGGATGGGGCCGCCCTTGACGGCGACGGTGACGTGGGCGCCCAACCTCCTCAGCTCCTCTACCACCAGGGTGTCGAAGGCTATCTCCCCGGCGTTGTCAGTGAAGAAGAGGAGCCGGGTTCCCTTCTCTATACGCTTCTTCAACTCGTCGGTGTCGTCGACGTAGAATCCCTGGTCTATGAGCCCCATGGCGGCGTCCATGTCGCTGTCGTTCCCCGGAACGTCGTAGTCGACCACGTTCCCGAGACAGCTTATCAGGCAGGCGGCTCTAAGCCGCTCAGCCTCAGGCTGCTCGGAGACGTGTTTTCGGAGCCCCGGAAGCAGCTCCAGTGCGTGTTTGTTGGCCTCTTTCTTTAACTCCTTGTAGGGGTCCTCGCATCCTGTGACCCGCGCGATGACTCTCCCCCGCACCGTCCCTAATATGCTGGGCACGGCGTCGGGGCCGAACTGGTCGCCCAGAAGCCTGAGGAGCTCCTCCATGGCCTTGCGTCTTGTCTCCTCATCCTCGGTGCTCATCTTTATCATATTGTAGCCTCTGTGGAGGAGGCAGTAGCCGCACCTGGAACCGACCTTCAACTTTATCACACGGCAACTGTACAGGTAATATAAAAAGCATGTCCACGTGAATATTGGGCGATGAAGTACAACCTCCTGGCTACCACTGATCAGCTGGGCCTGAGCCAGGCCAGCAGCGAGCTGTGGATGAACCTCAGGGCGATTGGGGACGAGAGACCCAGGGTGGACAGGTCGAGGATCAAGGGCCTGATCCTGGCCTACACGAACCTCGACCCTAGGGAGGCCGTGCGCCTCCTGAGGCGGCACATGGGGGAGGAGCCGGGCAGGTACAGGGCCGTCTACAGGGTGATGCCCATACTGGCCTGGGTGAAGACGGAGGTAGACGAGATCGTGGAAGAGGTCAGGGAGCAGGCGGCGAGGATAGGGGCCGGGGATAGCTTCAGGGTGACCCTGGAGAAGAGGAGGACCCAGCTGCGGAGCCTGGAGGTCATCGAGCCGGTGGCCGAGGCCATCGACAACCCCGTGGACCTAAGAGACCCTGACTGGGTGGTGCTTGTGGAGATACTGGGCAACGAGACCGGGGTATCGGTGATAAAGCCCGTGGACATGTTAAACGTCCAGAAGGAGAGGCACAGGCTATCTACGGAGAGGGAGAAGAGCCCCCTTCTCGACGATGAGGCTGGTTAACGCCTCGTAGGGACCACTGCCAACGGTCGCCAGGGCCTCGTCGCCAACCTCAAACACGTCCTTCAGTTTCTCGTATTTCCCTAGCGTCACGTCAAGGACGTCGTCGTCCGGTGACCCTAAGTGTTCGGAGATCTCCGCGGCGAGCCTTTCAGCCTCAGCCGAGTTCTCGGATATCACCAGTACACCCACGTTCTTCACATGTGGGCTCAGACCCATCAGGGTGAAGGCCTTGGATATCTGGTCCTGGCAGGAAGCGTAGAGTATGGTCTCCACGTCCACGCTGTTGGAGACGGCTGAGCCATGCTGGGTGGCGAGGACCGCGTTCACCGCCGCGTGGAACAGGTGCCTCCA
>JAEHCT010000042.1 GCA_020697635.1 Candidatus Bathyarchaeota archaeon | reverse complement strand
TCTATGTTAACATACGATGCATGCACAGGCATTTCTCGCAGTATCAAACAATCGTTCCTCAGTCGGCTTCTCCGGTTAAAAGCCATACGCCAGCTCGGAGAGAGAGTCCACTACGGCGTCTGCCCCCGCGTCGAGCAGCTCGGTGCCGCCGACACCCACGTTGTATAATACCCCTGCGTTCCTCGCCGCCTGCGCGTCCGTGGGCTGGTCTCCGACGTAGACGGTCTTCTCCGGCGAAGCCTCGGCGAGCTCGCACGCCTTGAGTATCATGTCGGGGGCGGGCTTCCCCTCGCTCACCATGTCGGCGCCCACAACCACGTCGAACAGCCCGAGGGCCCCCAGGGTCTCCAGGACCCCCCGGGTGAGTCTCGCCTCGCCGTTGGTGGCCACCCCGAGCATGAAGCCCCTGGACCTCAGCCCTTCGAGCGCCTCTCTGGCGCCGGGGAAGAACCGGGGAGTGTAGATCCGTCTCTGGATCTCGTCGGCCTCGTCGTAGATGGCCTTGGACAGCTCGCGGGCCCTGTGCCAGGGGTGTCCGTGAAGGTAGAGGGCGACCGCCGCCACAGTGAGGTCATCCCTGCGCGGCGCCTTGCTCAGGGGGCCGTTCATGTCGACCAGGAGGCTCTCCGGGTCCACCCCCTCGAGGCGCGCCCAAGTCTCCGCCGCCTCCTTGCCGACCTTTCTGGTCATGGCCTTCATCCTGCTCTCGGCGAGCCGCCTGTACCTGGTCCTGTCGTCGACCAGGGTCCCGTCCAGGTCGAAGAGGATAAGCTCAGCGTCCAGCTCCTTGTCGTTGATCCTTAGATTCGGCAATCCCGCTCAGTCCTCACGTCCCTAGGAGTCGTCGCTTCTGATAACTTTTAAATCCCCTAAAACTCAGTCTATCTAGGTGTAGATTTTGGCCACGGCGTTCGTCCTGATAAACGCAGAGATCGGGGCAGAGAGCGAGGTACTGAAGGGGCTGAAGGAGATCGGAGAGGTCAAGGAAGCCCACATGGTTTACGGCGTATACGACATCATCGCCCGCATCGAGACGGAAACGATGCAGGAGCTCAAAGACATCATAAGCTGGAAGATCCGTCGCCTCGACAAGGTGCGAAGCACTCTAACCATGATCGTAGTCTAATCCCCCACCCTATTTTTAACAACCTTTTTACTATCCAGCCCATAGCAGTGTTCGAACCCAGTTGACGCTCCACATCGGTCTGGACGACACCGACAGCCCCGAGGGCGGGTGCACCACCTACGTGGCGGCTTTGCTTGCGGAGCGTCTGTTGGGGCTGGGGGCCCGGTTCGTCGACTACCCCATCCTGATCAGGCTGAACCCTAACACGCCGTGGAAGACCAGGGGGAACGCCGCGGTGTGCCTCAGGGTCGAGGTCGATGAGAGGCAGGAGGACGAGGCGATAAAATGCACCCTGGAGCTCGTGGAGCGATGCGGGCGGTTCGGGTGCGAGAACACGAACCCGGGGGCAGTGTTCCACTTCAGCGAGGTCCCGGAGGAAGTAGCAGAGTTCTCGAGGAAGGTCGTCAGGCAGATAGTCGAGAGAGAGGAAGCCGAGGAGCTGATCAGGGATCACGGGATGCACGCCTTCGCGTGGAAGAACGGCAGGGGCATCATCGGGGCCCTAGCGGCGATAGGAGGAACCCTCCAAGGAGACCATACCTACGAGCTGATCACCTACCGCACTCCAGACAACCGGGGCTCTCCTAGGATGGTGGACGCGGAGTCCGTGAGGAGGATGGACGAGGCTACCAGAAGCAACACGTTCAACAACGTAGACGAGAAGGGAAAGCCACTCATAACGCCGCATGGGCCCGACCCGGTTCTCTACGGCGTCAGAGGCGAGTCCCCCGAGGCCGTCTATGAAGCCTTCAACGTGGTCGAGGAGTTGGAGCCTGTGGAGCGGTGGATGATCTACAGGAGCAACCAGGGAACAGACGCCCACTTCGCGTCCACGGCGCCGATAAGCAGCCTCACGCCGTACAACCCCGCTATAATCATGGGAGCCGTAGCGTCGAGACCGGAGACCATCACGGGGAGCCACGTCATATTCAAGGTCAAGGACGGCTCAGGCGAGGCAGACTGCGCCGCCTACGAGCCCACCGGGAGCTTCAGGCACGTCGTCCGGCGGCTCATCCCCGGCGACGAGGTCAAGGTCTACGGCGGCGTTCGCCCCATGAACCCCGGGCTCACGCTGAACACGGAGAAGCTGGAGGTGCTGAGCCTAGCGGAGAAAGTCAAGTTAAACAACCCCAGGTGCCCGGAGTGCGGCGGCGGAACAGAGTCCATGGGCTCCGGACAGGGTTACAGGTGCAAGAAATGCGGCTACAGGGATAGAGAACTGGAGAAGCTGCGAGTCGTCCAGCCTAGAGAACTTGGACCCGGTGTGTACTTGCCCGACAGGGACGCTCACAGGCACCTTACGAAGCCGTTGACAAGATACGGACACGAGAGAGACTGCGTTTCTGGGGCCCTCTTCGAGCCGTGGATAGGCTTCCCAGCCCACAGGGAATAAGTACCTTAAACGATATCATCTAAGCATGAAACAAGCTCTTCCAGAGGGTAATTTTCTGCAGGGCGGGCCTCCCACGTCGGTGGTGCTGGTCACCTGCGTGGACTCGGAGGGTAACCCCAACATCATAACGCTGGGCATGTTCATGTACATCAGCCAGAGGCCGCCGCAGGTCTGCATAGGCGTGGCCCCGCCTCGGTACAGCCATGACCTCATCGTGGGGCAGGGGGAGTTCGCCGTCAACGTCCCCACCGCGGAGATCATCGAGGAGATGCACCGGTGCGGCGTCGTCAGCGGCCGCGACGTGAACAAGTTCGAGGACACCGGGCTCACGCCCATCCCGGCGCAGAGGATCATCTCGCCTCTCATCGAGGAGTGCTACGGCCACCTGGAGTGCAGGGTGGTCCAGACCCACACCTGCGGCGACCACACCCTCATCGTGGGCGAGGTGGTAGCCGGGAGCGCCGACGCGGACGTCCTAGACGAGAGCGGCAACCAAATCCTCACCAAGGCAAAGCCGGTGATCCAGAAGAACTGGAACTACCACACGGTCAAGAAGCCCTGACCATCAAAACCCCTTTAACCATTCCCGGGGATCTTTAACCATGTCCCCGAAGAAGGTATTCACGGCCGAACAGGCCAAGAAGGTAGGCGAGAAGCTGGGCGTCGACTGGAGCAAGTATGACGTGGAAGAGTTCAGGGTCGGGATGGACGTGGAGCTGGAACACGGAAAGGTGGACCCCCACACCAACGTCACTGACGACGACCCCGTCAAGACCGGTAAGATAGCGTTAGCCCACCTGAACGAGTTCCCAGACTACTACACGAGGCTCCTGAAGCTGGAGGACGAAGCCGAGGCTTACTGGGAGAAAAAGAAGTAAATCTTCACTAATTTTTTATGAAAAAAGAGTTACTTTAGGCCCAACCAGTCGGCGATGTTGGCCTTCTTCACGATCTCGCAGCCCAGAATACCCGTGCCGTTGGCTAATTGATGGTACCCAGAATCGGAAAGAGAGAACCGAGGAAGGGAACAGTGGACGTTATTTCCCGGTCATGACGTAGTCCACTATTTGTTCCGCGGTCATGCCGCCTAGGCCGAGGCTCTCCGCAGTGGCTCCCTCATTCCAGAAGTCTCTCTGGAGCACGATCTCCGCGAGGTCAACCATGGTGTCGATGGCTGGCGTCGGTATGTCGAACTGGTCACCGAGGCCCGAGATGAAGACGTACCCGTAGAGAATGTCCTCTCCGAAAGCGGTCTTGGCGGCGAAGTCGTCCAGGCTTAGGCCGGGCCTCCAGCTTCGGTGGCTCGCGAAGGTGCTGTAGACCTCGTACATGGTCTCACCCTTGACGCCGTACTGGCCGTACTCCATCTTGAGCACCTCCGGTTTGGGGAGCAGCTCCAGCCCCAGCGCCTTACCGACGGCGATCCTCTCCTTGTCGATGAGGTCCATCACGTGGGCAACCTTCGGCGTCATCAGCGTACCGTAGAACTCGAGGTCCCCGCCGGTCTTCTCCCAGAACCCGGTGTTGAGCAGCGCCGGCGCCACGTGTACCTGTAGGTTCGGGTTCGTCAGGCTCGTGTAGAGCACGTTTACAGCCGCCTCGCAGTTGGGGAAGAACTCCTTGACTGCCTTCATCAGCAGAGGCGTCTTGTCTCCCGGCATCGCCGCGGCCCAGAGGTGAGCCTTGACCCCGAAAACGTTCAGCACCCCAGGCGCCGTTGGTTTAACGAAGTACGGTAGGATGGCGCCCTCCCCGAGGACGGCGTCCTCTGGAGCGAGCCCGGTGAATCCCTTGTAGGTCCTGAGGGCGGCCAGGTAGGAAGACCAGTTCATTATCACCTGACCCGGCTTCATGTGCTTAGCAGCCTCGAGGATGAACCTCTCGGCCCCGTATGCCCTGATGGTCACGAATATGGCGTCTGCGCCCTCCACGGCCTCCGCCATGTCGGTCGTCAACACGTCTGGCTCCACCTTTCCTTCGAGGTTGCCATACGCTTCGATGGACCCCTTCTCCTCGACCATCTTCAGGTTCGCGCTGAACTCGGGGAAGTCGAAGAGGTTCACCTTGAAGCCCTTGAGTCCGAGGTCCACGGCCATGGTCATGCCTCCGCTACCACAGCCCAACACCGCCGCTCGTTTCACCATGTCTAAACTACCTACACACGTGTTTCCGGCAACCTATAATAAAATGCTCGAACGAATACCATGACTCCATTGAAAGATCGTGCTACGCAGAGAAGCCTTGGGTTTAAATAGCCGGTTTCATTCCAATAGATAAAACAGGGCTGAACAGGATTGTCACGTGGAAGAGAGTACGACGGAGCCATCACCATATTCTCCCCGGAGGGCCGCATCTACCAGGTCGAGTACGCGCTGGAGCTAGTCAAGAGGGGCAGCCCCATAGTCGGCGTCAAGAGCCCCGAGGGCGTCGTCCTGGCCGCCATCGAGCCCAAACAGAGCAGGCTGGCGGCCCCGATAAACAGCAAGAAGATATACCAGATCGACGAGCACGTCGCCGTAGCCATCGCCGGCCTGAGCCCCGACGCCAGGGTGCTCGTCCGGCAGGCCAGGTACGTGTCCCAGGGTAACAGGATGACCTACGACGAGCCGGTGGACATCGAGAGCCTCACCAGCAGCGTCGGCGACCTCCTCCAGACATACACCCAGAACGCGGGTGCCAGACCCTTCGGCGTCAGCCTCATCTTCGGCGGCGTCGACACCCACCGAGTCAGCCTCATATCGACGGACCCCAGCGGCAGCTACCGCGGCCACAAGGCCCACGCCATAGGCCGCAACAGCGAGAAGGCCATGAAGGTGCTCCACGAGCAGTACAGGGAGGGCATGAACCTCGATGAGGCCACGGCCCTCGCCATAGAGAGCCTCAAGGAGGCCGCCGACGAGGCGCTAACACCAGTGGACCTGAACATCTCCCTGATATCTGAAGAGCAGAAATTCAGGACTCTGTCTGTCGAGGAGATTAAGAAGTACTTCTAGACGCAGGGTTTATCAAGGACACCCTGTTTCTTCAACGGTGAAAACGTTATGCCAGGCAAGAAAAGCTTGAAGAAGATGGAGAAGACGCAGTCATCGAAGGACAAGGCGGACCAGAAGGTCAAGGATAAGAGGAACAAGATCATCGGCTCCGTCGAGATACCCGACGCCACCAGCGACGAGGTGATGGGCGCCCTGAAGGGGATGAAGGCCATCACTCCCACCGGCGTCGCCTCCAAGTTCAACCTGAAGGTCAGCGTCGCCAAGAAGATGCTCAAGGAACTGGAGGATAACGGGACTCTGGAGCTGGCGGCTAGAAGCCACAACCTCAAGGTCTACGCCTTGAAGATGGGCTAGACTTTCTCTATAATTATTCTGCTGCCGCTTCCAAGCCCTTTGAACAGTTCCAGGCCTTCCTCTACGACGCCTATTTTGTTAACGGGCCCGTATGGTCTCTTGTCTTCCGGGTAAATGGTTATAGCGTCTCCTCGGGGCCAGTACCCTATGGTCCCCGCATTCACCTGGTCGACCGGCTTCTCGGCGCCCCTCTTGAGGCCGACGATTATGGAGACGAAGCCCATGGCCGGGGAGATCCTTGTGTTGAGGGGCAGCGTCTTCAGTATCTCCCCCACGGTCAGGGGAGCCGTGAGCCTGTTCAGGTAGCCGGTCGCCACTCCCCTATCGATCAAGGTGATCTTTATGGGTATCTTTGATGGGCTGTCACTCAACCTGTGAGACCCCGTACTCCACTATCATCTTGGCGTAGTCCCTGCCGGTAGCCCGTCTGATCCCCTGCCACCCCGGGGACGCGTTCACCTCAAGCACCACGGGCCCCTCGGGGCCCTCGAGTATGTCGACGCCGCTGTAGTCCAGCTCGATGACCTCCGCCGCCCTTAGCCCCAGCTCCAGCACTTCGTCGCTCATGGACTCTTCTACCATCCTGCCGCCCTGCGCAACGTTACTCTTCCACGAGTGCTCTGGGAGGTACTTGTAGACGGCGCCCACGACCTCGCCGCCTACGACGAAGACCCTGATGTCTCTGCCAGGGTTCTGTACGTATTTCTGGATCACCAGCGGGTGATGGAGCCTGTCCAGGGTGCGGTACGCGTTGTAGGCGAGGTCCGTGTCCTGGAACTTCATGGCGCCCCTGCCCATGCTGCCGAGGATGGGCTTGTATATGACTTCACCCATCTTCGTGGTCATCTCGTAGGCCCTCGCGAGGCTCTCCGACGTGTAGGTGGAGGGCACGGGGACCCCGTTCACCTGCAGAGTATACTGGGTGGCGTACTTGTCCCTTGCCCGCCTGAACGGGTAGCTGCTGTTAATGACCTTGATTCCGGCGAACTCCATGTGCTCCAGGAGGCTTATGCGGCGCGTTATCTGCTCGCATGAACCACCGCCGTAGCTGCGTAGGAAGCATATGTCGGCGTCCGTCACCTCCTCGCGGCCGACCCAGAACCTTGACCCCTCGTTGCTCACCCACGAGGAGACGTCCCCGGTGGGGCCGTCCACCACCGTGTGCCCGAGCCTGACGGCGGTGTCAACGAGCTCCCGGCTGTTGGAGCTAGGCTTAGACCCGTAAAGAACTACTATCTTCAACTAGTGTCTTGAATACTCACGATCACGGGGTAATTAAGCATGCTCATGGCTCCAGTTCCGGTTTGATAAAACGGTGTAACCTACGATGCGTGGTCTGGGTAATTGGGCATGATTCACTTTTTATTACGCGTGACATCCATAGAGACATGGTCTCACTGCTCGAGGCAACGATAATAGGCGTACTCCAAGGCGTTCTGGAGTGGCTTCCGGTCTCCAGCGAGGGAAATCTTACACTGTTCCTCGTCTCTGTGCTGGGCTTCGACCCCTCGGAGACCCTGGGCCTGGCGGTCTTCCTCCACCTGGGCACGGGGCTTGCGGCCCTCGTCTACTACAGGAAGGAGTCTTGGGGCATCCTCGTCGGGGCCATGGAGAGGGATAAAGACATGAGGTTAAGGCTCTTGGTGATGACCGGGCTAACCGGGGCTGTCGGTTTCCCCATCTATATGTACCTCAACGTCTCGGCCTACGTCGGTGAGGCCCTTCTCGCCCTGACAGGGTTGGCGCTCATAGCCACTGGCCTCATGCAAAAACGTAGTGAGGTGACCGGGGAACGGGACGCGTCCAGCCTCAGCTGGCCCGAAACAATGGCCCTGGGAGTTCTACAGGGGCTGGCGATAATACCGGGCTTGTCGCGTTCAGGGGTCACGACGTCGACCATGCTCCTGAGGGGGCTCAGGGGCGACGAGGCGTTCAACGTCTCCTTCATAATGAGCATCCCCGCGAGCTTCGCGGCCGGCCTCGGGTTGATGCTTATAGACGGGTTCCAGGTGACAGCCGGAGCATTGGTGGCTGTGGCCGTCTCCGCCGTCGTAGGTTACACGACAATCGGCGCCTTGATAGGGTTCGCTGAGAAAACGAGTTTCTGGAAAATATGTGTAGGTCTAGGCTCCCTGGCCTTGCTGGCCTGGGCTCCTAACCTTCTGTTTTAGGGTTGTTTTTGCTCTGGATGGAAGCCATCGCAGCTATTCCGTCGACGCTGGCGGATCTCAGCGTCTCTAGGGGTAGCGCCAGTATGATGGTGTTGCTCTGGTCCTTGCTGACGTCGTTGATGGTCGATAACACCCTGAGCTGCATGGCGTTGGGGTCCTTCATGTTCGCCGCGGCCTCACTCAGCTTCACGGATGCCTGGAGTTCGGCGTTCGCCTTGATGATGACGGCCCTGCTCTCACGCTCGGCCTCGGCCTGCACGGCGAAGGCACGCTTCATGTCAGGGGGCAGGCTGATGTCCTGGAGGCCGGCGCGGGTGATGTCGATGCCCCAGTCTTTCACCAGGAGATCGATCTCTTCCTTTAGCTTCATAGCTACTTCCTCTCTGTTCTCCAGCAGAACATCCAGATCATAGGTTCCTATGATGTTCCTTATGGCCGTCTGGGCGTACTTGTTCACAGACATCCTGTAGTCCTGTATCTGGAGTATGAGCTTCTTAGGGTCCTCGATCTTCGTCAACACCACTGCGTCGATGACCACGCTGATGTTGTCCTTGGTGATGGCCGACTGGCCCATGAGGTCTATGGTCTGCGTCCTGATGTCCACGCGCTGCAGGCTGTCCACCAAGGGTATGCGC
>JAEHCT010000041.1 GCA_020697635.1 Candidatus Bathyarchaeota archaeon | reverse complement strand
CTTCTCCTCGAGGTTACTTAGGAACGTGGTCCTGTGCATCTTGGGGGTGCAGCAGGCGAGCACGACTCTGTCGAGCCCCTGCTTCTCTACGGCCTCCTTTATGCCGTCGACGCTGGGCTTGCTGCAGAGGTACCTCTCCACCTCCGCGTAGGCGACGTCGCCCTTGATGGCGTCTACGACTCTCTCGGTCTCGACCACGTCGCCTATGTTGCCGCCGCACTCGCAGACCCAGACGCCTATCTTCTCGTCAGACATTTCGGTTTCCTACAGTAGCTTCAGCTGATGCTCCAGGGTCTTCTCTCCGCGGTACTCGGGGAGAAGCATGGGCGACTTTCTCGTGGTCTCCACGCCGCCCTCCTTAAGCCCTTTCTCATACCGCTTCAGGTGGTCCAGGTTGAGTTTACCTATCTTGGTGGTCTTCGCCCGTTCAGCCCCCGCCTTCCCCGCCCTCCGCCCGAAGACGTAGAGGTCAAGCTGGCTGTTACCCATGAGGCGGTTCTTACCGTGGACCCCGCCACAGACCTCGCCGGCGGCAAAGAGGCCGGGTACGCTGGTCTCGCACCTGACGTTGATCTCGACGCCGCCGTTCTGGTAGTGGAGGGTCGGGAAGACGAGCATGGGCTCCTTCCTTATGTCGATGCCAAACTTGTTATAGTTCCTGAACATGGCGGCGAACTCCCGCTCGATGGTGCCCTCCCCGTTGATGATGTCTATGAGGGGCGTGTCGAGCCAGACGCCCTTCATCCCCGAGGGGGTGGTTACCCCGTTTTCTCTTCCGAAGCACTCGCGTATGAGCGCAGACGCCTCCACGTCGCGGGTTTCAAGGGGATACACGAACAGCTCGCCGTCTACGTTGACCGGCTGCGCGCCCCTGCCTCTCAGCTTCTCCGTGCAGAGCTGCCCCACGATCTGTTCGGGGTAGGCTGAGCCTGTGGGGTGGAACTGTGTGCTGTCGAGGTGGATGAGGTTTGCCCCTGCCCTGTACGCCATGATGATGCCGTCGCCTGTTGCGCCGTAGTGGTTGGTGGTCTCAAAGCTCTGTATGTGGAGTCTACCGAAGCCCCCCGTGGCGAGTATCGTGCTCTTGGCTCGGGCGATCTTGTACTCGTCGCTGTCCATGTCGAAGAGCACCGCCCCCGCGACCTGGCCTTTGTCGTCCATGACGAACTCCACCGCGCTGGTGAACTCGACGTAGCCTATCTGCCTGTTGAGCACCTCGTCCATGAGGATCCGCGTGATCTCCATGCCGGTATAGTCCTTGCAGCTGTGCATCCTTAGCCTGCTGGTGCCGCCGCCGGGGGCGAGCTGCATCGTTCCGTCCTCCAGCTTGTCGTAAAGGACACCCAGCTCCTCGTGCCACTTGATGACGTCGGGGCCGTCATTGACCATGGCCTCGACTAGCTCCGGCTTGTTCTCGTAGTGGCCGCCGCCGATGATGTCCAGGTAGTGGATGGTGGGGCTGTCGTTGGGCGCGTCGGCGGCCTGTATGCCGCCCTGGCTCATCTTGCTGTTGGCGTCGCCTAGCCGCAGCTTCTGGACGATGAGTATCTTGTCCGGGCCGATGCCGCTGTCATGGGCGAGGATAGCGGCGCTCAGCCCGGCTCCTCCTGCCCCTATTATGAGTACGTCGATGTCGTAGTCGATGCTGGACAGGTCGATGTCCTCGGGCTTTATGATGCTGTGCGCCTCGAGGATGTCAACCACTTCGTGGGGCATGAGCTGCCCCTTGCTGGGGCCCACCTTGAGCCCCCTCTTCTGGTCCATCTTCCAGTCTGGGTGAAAGTCCCTGAGGATCTTGTCCTTCTCCTCGGCCGTCATGGCCTTGAAGCTCTTACCGACGCGGCTCGCCCTCGTGGCCGCCACCTTTTCGAGGCTCTCACGCATGTAGTCCGGGTAGCCGCTCTCGTAGTCGCTCATTCCAGAATCTTCTCCCTCGTCTCGTAGCGCTCCTGAAGCGCCGCCTTGTCCATATTCTTCAGCTCCTTGATACCCTCGTCGAACTTGCCTTCCTCGACCTCCTTGACGCGGTCTAGGACATGCTGGGACGGGCCGTCGACGTAGCGAGCGTAGAGCCGTCGAGCCAGCTGCCCCACGTTATAGGGAACTATCTCAGCGGGACACCTTACAGCGCAGAGACCGCAGCTGATGCAGTCGAAGCTCAGCTTGGCGGCCTGCTCTATGTCACCCCTCAGGCTCGCCTGCACGTAGTCCATCACCATGATGTCCTGCGGGCAGGCCTTAGTGCATGTGTTGCATGCGAGGCACCTGCTCAACTCAGGGTAGTACTCCAGAATGGTGTTGGCGTCGGGCCTCAGCTCGTCGAGGCTGTACGTGGTCTTCTCGGCCGGGTTGAAGGGAATCTGGGCGATGTACATGCCGTCCTCTACTATCTTCTGGCACGCGAGTGCGCCCTCCAGCTTGTAGCTTCCCTTCTTCCTGTAGAGGGTCGCACAGGCTCCGCAGTAGCCGCCTCTGCACCCCGCTCCCCTCGTGAACTGGTGTCCGGCGTACTCCATGGCCTTCATTATGGTGAGGTCGCCCGGCACATTGTGCTTCTTACCCATCACGTAGATGGTGACTATCTCGGCGTTGTTCTCCATCTTCTATTCCTCCAGTAGCCCCTTGTCTCTCAGCAGGGGCCTCGGGTCGGGCTTGTTGCCCGTGAAAGCCGCAGCCTCTTCGCCCAGGCTGAAGGCTAACGCCATGAGCTGGGTGAAGTAGACCACGGGGATTGATTTAAAAACGGGATATCTCTTCTCCACCTCGGACTGCCTGGGGCCGAGGTTGTACTCGCAGAGGGGGCAAGCAGTGACCAGCATGTCGGCGCCGGCCTCCTCCGCCTGCTTAAGTATCTTATGGGCTAGATCCGCGACGACCTCTTTCATGTGGACGGCGTTGTAGCTGCCGCAGCACTTCTGGCTGTACGCGAAGCCTACCGTCTCTGCTCCCAGCGCCTCCAACATGTCTTCCATGATGGTGGGGTCGTCCGTGTCGTCAACTCCTATGCCTCTTGGACGAAGCAGGAGACAGCCGTAGTATGGCGCGACCTTTAACCCGTTCAGGGGGTTCGCTACGGCTTCCTTGACCTTGTCCCAGCCCATCTCTCGGAGGACCTCGAGGTGGTGTAGCACCTCGACGTTACCGCTGTACTCTATGTCCTCCTTGTACATGTTGTCACGGATTTTCTTCTTCCGGTCGCTGTCCTCGTTGAAGACCATGTTGCTGCGCTTCAGCGTGTTATAGCACATGGCGCAAAGGGTGACGACCTGCTTCGAATCCACCTCTCCCGCGTTGCTGAGTTCCTCCACTCTTAACAGGTTCCGTATTGGAGCCAGGTGGTGCATGACGTCGTCGGTGGAAAGCGAGTGGACGGTGCCACAGCAGTTCCATCTCTCAGGCTCCACCAGTTCTATGCCCAGCTTCTCGGCCGTGGCGATGGTGGAGTCCTCGAAGTTCTTGGCGTTAGTCTTCAGCGTGCATCCCGGGTAGTATGCTAGTCTCGTCATGCCGTGAGCTTCCTCTGGTTTGACACTATGGCTATCTGGGGTAGTTCTCTTATTTCCTCTGGGCTCAGTTCGTCGAGGCTGACCCTGTCATACTTTCTCCGTAGAACGAGCTGCCTCAAGGCTTCCATGACGTTGGCTACATCTATCCCGCGGGGGCAACGGACCTCGCAGTTGAAGCACGTGGTGCAGACCCATATTGTCTTGGATTCCAGAGCTTCTTCGAGCCCCAGCTGCACCATCCTTATGATCTTGCTGGGAAGATAATCCATCTCCTGAGTCATGGGGCACCCGGAGCTGCAGGCGCCGCACTGAAAGCAGAGGTCAACGTTTTCTCCGCTTAGCTCCACAACCCGATCCTTGAAGTGCTTGTTCTCGGGCTCCATGCGAAGAATTAACTTCGACCTAGGATAAGACATCCCTAACAATCTTCAATGGCGGATATTATGCTTTTCGAGGGCGCCAAACGAATCTGGTTTATCGGTTTCACTCCAAGCACAATAAGCCTCAATAAGATTAGCCACAACTATCAATGAGGTAGAGTTATGGAGCATCATCTCAAGACTCCGGTCCCTGAGGAGGAGATTAGAAATCTCCGAGCCGGGGACCTCATATATGTTACCGGCACCGTGGTCACGGCGCGGGACGAGGCTCACCTGAAGGCGCTAGAGCTAAACGAGAAGGGCGAGGCTCCGCCGGTCGACTTCAAAGGGAACGGAGTTTTTCACTGCGGGCCCATCATGCAGAAGGACGATGGCGGCGAGTGGCGGGTCGTCGCCGCAGGGCCGACTACCAGCGCCCGCATGGAGATATTTCAGGACGAGTTCATCAAGGTGTACCGCCCCTCCGTCATAATCGGGAAAGGGGGCATGGGTAAGCGTACGGCCAAGGCGTGCCGGGAGTATGGCTGCGTCTATGGGGCTTTCACCGGCGGAGCAGCGCTGCTGGCGGCCCGAGGGATAAAGAAGGTGAGAGACGTTTTCTGGCTGGAGGAGCTGGGTATGCCGGAGTGTCTCTGGGTGTACGACGTGGAGGACTTCGGCCCGATGATCGTGACGATAGACACCCACGGGGGGAACCTCACCGCCGATGTCGGAGCCAGGGTCGCCGAGAGACGTGACCAGCTTATCGAGGAGATGGAGGGTTAAAGATGATCGAGAAGATGGTAGAGGACACCGCCGTGGAGCTTCTCAGGATAGCGGCGACCGAGCTCCCCGTCGAGTACGTGGAGGAGATGGATCGCCTGATGAGGGAGACGGAAGGCTCCGTCGGGACGTCCCAGATGGCTAACATCCTGGAGAACGTGAATATCGCACGCGAGGGAAGCAAGCCCATGTGCCAGGATACTGGGGTCGTCGCCTTCATGGCGAAGGTGGGCGACGGTTTCCCCCTACGCTCCAAGCTCAAGGAAGTGCTCGTGGAGGCCACTAAGAGGGCCACCAAGGAGGTGCCTCTGCGTCCAAACGCGGTGGACATGTTCAAGGGAAACACGGGTAGCAACGTCGGCCTCAACGGCCATGTCCCGATAATATACGTCGACATGGTCCCCGGGGATGGCCTCGAGCTTGTCGCCATGCCGAAGGGCGGAGGAAGCAGCAACGTTGCAGCCCACAGGATGCTGAAGCCCGGCCTAGGCCTCAGGGGCGTCAAGCAGTTCGTCGTGGAGGCGGTGGCTCAGGCAGGCAGCCTCGGGTGCCCTCCCTACTTCGTGGGCGTCGGGATCGGGGGAGGCGAAGACGCGTGCATGAAGCTGGCTAAAGACGCATTGCTTAGGCCCTTCAAGGTGAGAAGCCCTGACCATAGGGTCGCTGAGATCGAGGAGGAGCTTCTGGTGAAGCTGAACGAGCTCGGGATAGGCGTCATGGGACTCGGGGAGGGGCCGAGCGTCCTCGACGTACACGTGGAGATGGCCGCGAGGCACCCCGCGTCGCTTCCCGTCGGCGTCGTCATAAGTTGCTGGGGTCTACGCCACGCCAAGGCCACGATAAGCGCAGCCGGAAAGGTAGAGATAGATAGAAACGCCTAAATTATCAAAGTATAGCAGTGGATGTCTTGACCCTCGCCTGGACCATAGCCATCGAGGCCTTAAGCTGGATAGAGCTCAGGAGGATAAGCGGAGACGCGGCCCTCAGAAGGGCCACCCGACAGCTCGACGTGGATGACGCGGCGGCCTCGAGGGAGTCTGGAGCGTTGATCTATGGAGTCATGTCGCGTCTGAACACCCTAGACCACGTCATAGAGGATTCGCTTAGACCCGATTATCTCGGCAACCTGAGCCTTGGGGTCCGCAGCTTCCTCAGGCTGTACACATATACCGTCCACTTCGGGGAGGGTCTTGCTGCGGCTTACGCGTTATATGATCACGCCAAGGAGGTCCTAGGCGAGAAAGCCTTCTCGACGGTAGATGAAGCCGTCGAGCTGATCCCGCGTCAAGAACTCTGTTTCTCAGGTCTTGACCTGGAGAAGAGACTGGCTCTCATGTACAGTCACCCCGAGTGGTACGTCAGGTATCTCCTGAGGGAGTTCGGGGAGGAAGAGACGAAACGGATGCTGGAGCCGGTGGAGGTCCCCGTCTACCTAAGGCTGAACACTCTTCGGGATGTCAGCCAGACAGTGAAAGGCCTCCGAGGACACGGCCTCCGTCTGGAGAAGGATCGGAGCATAGACCATGTTTACAGGGTGGAGGACCCCACCGGTTTTACGAGTGTACCCGGGTACCGGAGAGGCGAGTTCATCATACAGGACAGGGCAAGCGTCTTGGCTGGCGCGGTCGCCGCCCCCTCCCCCGGCGAGCTGGTGCTCGACGTCTGCGCGGCTCCCGGCATCAAGACGAGCCACCTGGCTCAGTTGATGGGAAACCGTGGCAGGATAATCTCCGTGGACTCCAGCATGAGACGTCTCCGCTCCTTCGAGGGCATCATGGAGAGGCTCGGCGTAGAGATAGCTAAACCGTTCCTAGGGGACGCGAGAACCGTCGGCGGACTCCCCTCGGTTGAGGCCGACCTGGTCTTAGTGGATCCTCCGTGCACCGGGTCGGGCAACTTCTTCAGCGAACCCAGCTCCCGTTGGAGGCTCAGCGGCAGATCCATAGGCAGGATGTCCGACCTGCAGTACAGGATACTGTGCAGTGCCGCGCATAGGGTCGCGAGAGGCGGTAGGCTCGTGTATAGCACATGCAGCGTAACGGTTGACGAGAACGAGGGCGTGGTGAGGGCTTTCCTCGATGAGAACCCTGACTTCGTCGCCGTCGAGGCTGCGCCGAGGATCGGTGAGCCGGGGCTGCGTGGCCTGCATGAGGCTCAGAGGCTTTATCCTCATCTACACGACTGTAACGGGTTCTTCATCGCGAAGATGGCTAGGACTTGAAACTTTATAGGCTGTGGCGCGGGGTTTGATGCTGTGCGTGTAAACGTAAGGTTGATGGGGGTCCTCAGGGACGCCGCCGGCTCACATGAGGTCAGACTCGAGGTTGAGAGCGGTTCCTCGCTAGGGGACATGGTTGGTAGGCTGGTTAAGGAGCTACCGGGGTTAGAGGATGTACTCATAGACAGGGTCGTAGGCAGCTACGCACCCAATGCGTTGATCCTCGTGGACGGTGTTGAGGCTTCTAATCTGGAGGGGCCCTCGACGCCCTTGAGAGACGGCTCCACGCTTGTATTTTTGCCTGTTACACACGGCGGCTAGGCATGGTTTTTATAGCGCTGGGCTGAGATGACGTTGAACACGTTGAATCGTAGCTGCACCAAGTGCCGCGGAGCCCCCTCTGTCTACTATCGGCCTTACTCGGGGGAGCGTCTGTGCGCCGCCTGCTTCAACGACTCCCTCTTCGAGAGGGTAAAGAAGACCGTAGGCAAGTACAACATGTTCGAGTACGACAGCAGGATAGCCGTCGGCGTCAGCGGGGGCAAGGACAGCCTCGCCATGCTCAGGCTTCTACACGAGCTGGAGAGGGACAGGCCCTACGCCGAGCTGGTGGCGGTCTGCGTCGACGAGGGCGTCAAAGGTTATAGGGACGAGGCTCTCTCCCTCGCGGAGAAGAACTGCAGTGAGCTGGGCGTAGAGATGCATACAGTCGGGTTCAAGGAGCTGTTCGGCGAGACCATGGACGTGATCGCCGCGAGGGACAGGGAGCTGGGGACGTGCAGCTACTGCGGTGTGCTCCGGCGCAGGGCCCTCGACGAGGCGGCGAAGGCGGTGGACGCGGATAGGCTCGCCACCGGCCACAACTTGGACGACATGGCTCAGAGCGTGTTGCTGAACGTTCTTCGGGGCGACGCCATGAGGATCGATGCGTTCCGCCCTGGGGGCCAGAGCCTCGAGGGCTTCGTTAGGAGAGTGAAGCCTCTGTGCGAGGTGCCTGAGCGGGAGACCACCTTCTACGCATATGTTAACGGCCTGGAGTTTCAGAGCCTCCCTTGTCCCTACTCTGAGGAGGCGATGAGGTCGGACGTGCGCAGGTTCCTGAACCGCATGGAGGTCAAGCGCCCCGGAACGAAGTTCATAGTCTACCAGACGGGGCTCAAGATCCGCGGGAGAGGCGACGGCGGCGTCTTGAGGCGGTGCAGGGTCTGCGGCAGCCCCGCGAGGGGCGACCTGTGCAGGGCCTGCGAGCTCTCCGGTAGGACGGAATGAGTTTTTAACCTCAGCTGACGATAAAGTATTATGGAGTCTGTTATCAAGCAGGGTCACTGCGCGTACTGTAAGACGGCCATCAGATCGATTCTTAGTCAGGGGCCTCACCCGAAGACGAAGGCTAAGTTCTGTCCTAACTGTGGGGCTCAGCTGTGGACGGTCTGTGATTGCGGTAACAAGCTGAGGTACGAGGACTTGGAGTGCAGCAGGTGTGGTAGGGCGAACCCTATCTACCTTGGTAACGACCCGGATCTGTTAGCCGATGGAGTGGCGCCTTAGTTTCCCTTCTTTTTATTGCAGTTTACAGATGCGTTGAGAAGGGGAGATTACTCGGATTTGAGTGATTTGTTCCTTGTTACATGGAACTTGACTAACATATACTGCGCACGCGGTAGTTTTTGTGGCCGTGAGAACCATATTTCTATTCAATTATAGCTAAAAAGTAAAAAATAAAAATTATATTAACGTTTTTAACTAAAAATAATTGTTATTTCAAGAAAAGCGTTATTTTAATATAAAAATGATAAAAAATTAAGGTACAGTAAATAACCACCGAGATCT
>JAEHCT010000040.1 GCA_020697635.1 Candidatus Bathyarchaeota archaeon | reverse complement strand
CCTTAAGCCGAGTCCTGAAGATCGCCGCCACGATGAACCCCATGAACACCAGCTTGTAGGTCAGCCTCATGCTGGGCACAAGCCCGTACAGCGTGAACAGGTACCCAGCTATGAGGGGGGCGGGGGTCGTCGAGACGCTGGCGATGAGGTTGATGATGCTGAAGCCTATGCCCCTCTTCTCCTCGGGCAGAGAGTCGGCCACTATCGCGTTCAACGCAGGCCGGTAGATGCTGCAGAAGCCGGAGATGACGGCCCCCATCATTATCCACTCCCAGCTCGGCGCGTAGGCGTAGAAGATGCGCGCGAAGGCGGCGAAGAAGGTCATGGACACGATGAGCCACCTGCGGCCGTACTTGTCCGTGAGGTAGCCGCCCGGTATCTGCACCAATGCGACGGCGGCGTTCTGGACCGCGCCTATGAGGCCGATGGTGGACGCCGTGCCGCCGAGGGCCTTAACGTACAGTGGGTAGTAGGTGCCGGGGAGCTCGGTGAAGAGGTCGAGGAACAGCCAGCTCAGCACCATCACGAGGAAGTTGCCCTGCACGAAGTCGAATTCGGATCGTAGCCTCTGTAACAGACCCTGAGGGGCTTCCTCGCTCTCCTCCTCCACGGACATGTGTGATCGTTTATACGATTTTACCAGGTTCTTGGGCTAGATATGAGTTGGGGCTTACCTCGATGGAATCGGTGTACTCCACCTTGCCGTTGACCCTGCAGCCGCCGCGGATCACCACCCGGCCGCCCCTGACGTTCTCGCACTCCACGTTCTCTAAGGTCACCTCTCTGACGCCTACGATGTCCTTGGTCCTGAGCTCGCCCTCTCTGTCCCAGTCCCGGGGCAGGGGCTCCACGTCGACGGCGTCGGCCTCGATGCCCTCCTCGGCTACGCTTAGGTCCTTCCCGAGGCGCGCCTCGAAGTGCCTAGCTTTGATCCTGCCTCTCACCTTGAAGACGCCTCTCAGCTCAACGACGCCCTTGGACTCGACGCCTCCCTCGACGCGGATGGAGCCGCTCGACCTCAGCTCGTCGGCTATCTCCGCGTCTCCTCGTATGGTGGTTGACCCTGAGACCCGCATCGTGTTCCCATAGGCACCTCCCTCGACGCTGAGGCTCCCCGACTTCCTGAGGTGGTCGAAATGGGCGTCCCCGTCGATGGACGCGGAGCCGCTGAACTCTATCCGGTCGGTGTGGATCTCGCCCTCCACCCTGGCGGAGCCGCTGGTCTTCAGCTCACCTACGTGAAGCCCCCCGGGGAGGGTGCTGCTTCCACTGGTGGAGATGCGCTCGGGAGAGATGTTGCCGCTCCCGGAGACCTTAACGGTGCCGAAGCCTTGAAGGGTTATACGACCCGAGCCACGTATCTTGGTGGCCGGTATGTCACTGTACTCCAATGTCTTTCAAGGTCTGTGTCACGTGTTTTCCTTATAAAGCGGACTCACTTATTGAAGTCTCATATGGTAGTCACAAATTGTGACCAAGAGGCTGGAGTTGTCTAAAGGTTTTTCAGCGCCTAGGGGCTGAAGACTCTCATGGGCGTCGTGTTCGACATAAAGCACTACGCTATCCACGACGGCCCAGGAATAAGGACGACGGTGTTCCTCAAGGGGTGCCCCCTGGACTGCGCGTGGTGCCACAACCCAGAGAGCAAGCACCCCCAGCCGGAGTTCATATGGTGGCCGACTAGGTGCATAGGGTGCCGCAGCTGCGTGGAGGGCTGCCCCGAGGGCGCCGTGACCATCGATGACAAGCTGATCATCGACGAGGAGAAGTGCGTCAGATGCGGTTCATGCGTCGAGGGATGCTACGCGGAGGCCCTGGAGCTCGTCGGCGGGGAGATGAGCGTCGAGGAGGTCATGGAGGAGGTCCGCAGGGACTCCGAGTTCTACCGTGAGTCGGGCGGAGGCGTCACCTTCAGCGGCGGCGAGCCACTGATGCAGCCCAGGTTCCTAGCGGAGCTTCTTGAGGCCTGCAAGAGGGAGGAGTACCACACCACCGTGGACACCAGCGGCCAGGCCGACCAGGCGGCCCTCGAGAAGATCATGGACCACGTCGACCTCTTCCTCTACGACGTGAAGCACATGGACCCTGAGCAGCACAGAAAGTTCACGGGGGCTTCTAACGAGTTGGTACTGTCGAACCTGGCGCTCCTAAGGGGCAGGGCGGTCATCGTCCGTGTGCCTCTCATCCCCGGGGTCAACGACGACGAGGATAACATCAGGAGGATGGGCAAGTACGTCTCGGGCCTAGGGTTCAGCGATCTCTGTCTGCTACCCTACCACAAGGTGGGAGCCGAGAAGGCTCAACGCCTCAACAGGGAGACGGGGCCACCGTTTTTAGCTGAGGCGCCGACCGATGAGAGCCTGGATCGACTCCGCGGCGTCTTGACGGAATACGGTTTGAACGTCAAGATAGGCGGCTAGCCTTTGAAGGTCGACGGCCGCCACATTCAGGAGCCGTCGAGGAGGAGAACCTAAAAAATGGGGCCGTATGCCCCTCTACGTAACGTCGAAGAAGTGCTGCGGCGGGTACTTGGGGAGCCTTCTCGTGAACGACTTGTCAGGCCAGAAGTAGTGGATCACTTGGTGGATCACCTCCGCAGGTATGGTCAGGCCCCGCATAGTCCTGATGTACTGCTCCTGGCTGTCCACCTCGTGGATGAAGCACCAGTTGAACTTTACCTGGCTGGGGCCGTAGAGGCCCAGCAGCCGGACGCCTTGCTTCTCGCACTCTGACCTGACCTCCTCCACCCAGCCCGTGAGACCTTCTCTCGTACCCGACCAGTCGAAGTAGTTTATCACTAACACTCTTCTCTCACCTCCATCGTGGTCAGAGGGGGGTAAAACCCGTTAAAGGCTAAACATATGGCAGATATATGGGTTGCTTACTCCTCGGCCTTCTCGGGGTTCTTGAGCATGAACCATAGGTAGACGAGTGCCGCGGCCAAGAACATGCTCTGCAGCGTCCACGGAGAGCTGGGCCGAAGTGCATAGATTAACCCGCCCACCAGGTTGCCCAGTATCCTGGGGAAGAAGACGAAAAACCCCGTCGGGAAACCGACGCCCGTGACGCCGATGGTTATCCCGCTCCCGAGCCCCGCCATCACCCTGCCCCTCATCGCCTTGGGGATGCTGTCCGCCAGGTAGACCTGGGAGGATATCCATGTAAAGACGGCGCCGAGGACTATCGTGGTGTAGATGAGGAGGGTCGCCCTGAACCCCTCCGCGAAAGTGAACATGTACATGCCCGGGATAGAGATGAGTAAGCCCGTTATGAAGCAGTTGCGTGCCCCGAACCGATCCACTATCCCCCCGATGAAGAGGCTGAGAAAGGCTTTCGCGACGCCGCTCCATAGCAGGATGACGCCCCACGTGTACTCGGACATGCCGATCTCTAGGGTAGCGTATATGATCCAGAAAGGTAGTATCATGCTGCTCAGGAACGAGAGGAGCATGGTGACGACGGCGTAGCTGCGTATGTTTCGCCAGATCCAGCGGAGACTGACGTCCATGTCCTTGTACGCCGCCTTGACTAGCCTGTAGGGGTTCCAGTCCACTGTCTCGACGTGCTCGATGGTCTCCCTGAGGAAGAACATCCTCATCGCCGTGACCACGAGGCCGATGCCGAGGCTGATCATGAACCCTATCCTCATGGCGGGTATGAGCTCGAAGCGGGCGATGAACAGGCCGCCTATGTACGGCGACACTATGCGGATGATGTTGGGGAGGGCGAAGTTGAAGCCGAAGAGCTTCCCCCTGTTCCCCACTGGGATGCTGTCAGCCATTATGGCGTTCATCGCTGGCACGTAGAACAGCACCATCTGTTGGTAGACCATGGCGAAGGCTGCCCACTGCCATGTCGGGGCGAAGAGGTAGACAAGGAAGCTGGAGACGTATAGCAACGTGGAGTAGGCCACAAGCTTCACACGGCCGCTCTTGTCGGCGATGTAGCCGCCGATGGGGTAAAGCAGCATGGCACCGAAGCTCCCCAGAGCGTTCATGATGCCGATGGCCGGCACGGAGGCGCCGAGGGCGAGCATGTAGCGGCTGATGAAGGTGTCTAGGTTGGTGTCGGACATGCTCCAGATGGTGCGGCTCATGGTTAGCACTAAAACGTTCCGCGGGATGAGCGACTTTTTCTTGGGTTCCTGCAATTAGCCCGACACCGGTTTAGATACCTTGACAGGTGTAAAATGGTTAAACCTTACGCAATCCGAATCCATAAATGTGGCATGGTGCAGGGCTCGGTTTTCTCAGCGGCCAAGAAAAGTGTTATACCGTCAACGGATTTGATTTGGCTGAGTGAGACACATGGACGAGGAGAGCTTCATCCACCCATACATCCCCAACTCCGTGCCGGAGATCAAGAGAGAGATGCTGAGAGTCATCGGGGCCGGGGGCGCCGACGAGCTGTACAGGGAGATGATCCCGGAGAGGCTGCTGCTCGGCAGACCCATGGACCTCCCTGAACCCATACTCAGCGAGCTGGACCTGAAGCGCCACGTCGAGTCCATCCTCTCGAAGAACAAGACAGCTGAGGAGTACGTCAGCTATCTGGGCGCCGGCTGCTGGAGACACTACGTGCCCAAGGTTTGCGAGGAGATCGCGAGCCGCAGCGAGTTCCTCACCGCCTACGCCGGGGGCAGCCACAGCGACCTGGGCAGGTATCAGGCCAACTTCGAGTTCCAGAGCCTCGTATGCGAGCTCCTCGGCATGGAGGTTAGTGGCATCCCCACCTACGACTGGGGGGCAGCCGCCGGGAACAGCGTCAGGATGGCGACGCGGCTGACTGGGAGGAGGGAGGTGCTTGTCCCCCGGAACGTGAGCCCCGCCAGGCTGAGCATCATACGCAACTTCTGCGACTCGGCCTCGGACTCCGGCCGCATAGAAGTCAGATTGGTCGACTACGACGCCGCCACGGGCATGATGGACATGGCCGACTTGGAGTCCAAGGTTTGCGAGGACACGGCCGCCGTCTACTTCGAGAACCCCAACTACTTGGGGGTCATCGAGGCGGAGGGGGCGTCCATCTCCGACGTGGCCCACGACGGCGGCGCCGAGAGCGTCTGCGGCGTCGACCCCATAAGCTTGGGGGTGCTGGCGGCGCCAGCCGACTACGGGGTGGACATAGTGTGCGGCGAGGCCCAGCCCATGGGGATGCACATGTTCGCAGGCGGTGGAAGCTGCGGCTTCATCGCCAGCCGCGACGAGGAGAGGTACGTCGCCGAGTACCCTCTCAGGCTGGTGTGCATCGCGGACACCGCCGTCGAGGGTGAGTACGGGTTCGGGCAGGCCCTCTCCGAGCGCACCAGCTACATGGCGCGGGAGAACGCCAAGGACTGGGTGGGTACCACGACGACTCTTTGGGGGATCACCGCAGCCGTCTACATGAGCCTCCTCGGCCCCCAGGGGATGAGGGAGCTGGGGGAGACTGTCCTCCAGAAGAGCCACTACGCGGCGGCGACGCTCGACGAGCTTGACGGAGCAAGTGTCCCGTTCAAGACGTTCTTCAAGGAGTTCCCGGTCACCTTCAACAAGCCGGTCAGGGAGGTGAACGAAGCCCTACTTGGCCACAGAATCTTCGGCGGGAAGGACCTATCCGGGGAGTACCCAGAGCTGGGCGAGGCTGCCCTGTACTGCGTCACCGAGATGCACAGCGTCGGCATGATAGATGAGCTCAGGGCCGCCCTCTTGGAGGTGCTGGCGTGAGGGTGAGGGAGTACCACGCGCCCAGGTGGAGCGAGCCCATCATCCACGAGCTCAGCACCCGGGGTGAGAGAGGCTTCGTACCACCCGGGGCGGAGCCCAAGATCAAGGCGAAGGTGGGGCCGGCGGAGGGGTTTGTCCCTGAGGCTATGAGGCGGAGGAAACCCCCGGGGCTGCCGGAGCTGAGTCAGGCTCAGGTGCTGCGCCATTACCTGCGGCTCAGCCAGATGACGCTGGGGATGGAGACTGATATCGACATAGGGGTCGGCACCTGCACCATGAAGTACAGCCCCAAGATCAACGAGGAGCTGGCAGCCATGATAATGGACGTCCACCCCCTCCAGCCGGAGGAGACCATACAGGGCATCCTGGAGATGGCGTACGAGTTCGGGGACGTCTTCCTCCGGGAGATCAGCGGCATGGACGCTTTCACGTTCCAGCCCCCCGGGGGCTCGGCTGGGTGCTACAACAACGCCCTGATGATGCGGAGGTATCACCGGGACAACGGGGAGCCGGAGCGGGACGCGGTCGTCACCACCATATTCAGCCACCCGTGCGACGCCGCGACCCCCGCGACGGCGGGCTTCAAGGTGATCACCCTGTACCCGGACCCCGAGACGGGGCTCCCGGACACGGAGGCTTTGAAGGAGGCGGTGGGCCCCAGGACGGCTGGCTGCTTCATCACCAACCCCGAGGACACGGGCATCTTCAACAGGAGTATAGACGAGTGGACGGGCATAGTTCACGACGCCGGAGGCCTCTGCAGCTACGACCAGGCCAACGCCAACGCCATCCTGGGCGTCACCAGGGCCCGGGAGGCGGGGTTCGACATGCTGTTCTTCAACCTCCACAAGACCTTCAGCAGCCCCCACGGCAGCAGCGGCCCAGGCTCGGCCGCCATAGGAGTAACCGGTGAACTCGAGGAGTACCTCCCGGTGCCGGTCATCGTCAAGAGGGACGGCGTCTACAGCCTCGACTACGACCGCCCCCGGAGCATAGGCAAGGTCAGGGACTTCATGGGCAACCTGCAGGTCGTGGTTCGGAGCTACGCGTGGTGCATGGCCATGGGGGCCAGGGGCCTCAGGGAGGCCGCCGAGGTGAGCATGATCAACAACCAGTACCTCGTGGAGAAGGTGAGGAAGATCAGGGGCGCCTCCCTTCCCTTCAGGGGGAGGCGGTTGGATCAGGCCCGGTGGAGCCTAGAGAAGCTGAAGGAGGAGACGGGTGTGGGGGTGGGTGACGTCAACCGAAGGATCGTGGACTACGGTGTCCAGAGCATGTTCACGAGCCACCACCCGTGGCTGGTGCCCGAGCCCTTCACCCCGGAGCCCTGCGAGACCTACAGCAAGGCCGACATAGATTACTGGTGCGCGGTGCTGGAGAGGGTGTGCGAGGAGGCTTACCGCGACCCCGAGCTGGTCAAGACTGCGCCTCACAACAGTAGCAACCATAGGCTGACGTTCGACGGCTTCGACGACCCGGGGCGTTGGGCCATGAGCTGGAGGGCGTACAAGAGGAAGAGGGGAAAGGATTGAGGCTGGAAGGCAGGATAGCGGTCGTGACGGGGGCCATGCAGGGCATAGGGGCCGGCGTAAGCCGTGTCCTGGCCCGCAACGGCGCCACCGTCGTACTCACAGACGTCTCGCCGAGGGTAGAGGAGACTGCTAGGAGCATAATCGAGATGGGCTACTCGGCGGAGCACCGCGTCATGGATGTCACCGACCCTGAGCAGGTCAGCGAAGTCTTCAAAGACATAACGGGGAAACATGGACGCGTAGACGTCCTCGTGAACAACGCAGGCATCTACCCCCGGAGGAAGCTGGTGGAGATGGACGAGGAGTTCCTCCATAGGATGTTCGAGGTAAACTTGTTCGGCATGTTCAGGTGCGCCAGGGCGGTGCTCCCCGGCATGATGGAGCGGAGGTACGGCAAGATAGTCAACATGAGCAGCGTCACGGGGCCCATGGTGGGCGCCCCGGTCGGGGGCCAGACGGCGTACGGCGCCACCAAGGCGGCGGTGATAGGGTTCACAAAGGCACTCGCCTTGGAGACGGCTCTGTACGGCATCAACGTGAACACCATCCTCCCAGGCTACATCCACAGCCCCAGCGCCTACGGGCTCAGGGGAAGCGAGGAAGCCGACGACGCCGAGGAGAAGATGAGGGAGTTCGGTTACAAGATACCCATGGGCCGCCAGGGGACCCCCGAGGACGTGGGCAACCTGGTGCTGTTCCTCGCCTCAGACGAGTCCAGCTACCTCACGGGCTCCGAGATAGTCATCGACGGAGGCAACATACTCCAGGAGGAGTACCTCGGCCCCTACAAGCCCAAGTAGTGTAAGGGGTCAGGTCCGAGAGCCGCAGGAGGCTCGTCTCACTCAGCCTTGTATAGGGTTCTTCTCCTGTAGCCCGTGACCACCTTGTAGTAGCCCTTCAGTTCCTCGTCCAGCTCCGGGTCTCCGGTGTCTACCCGGAGCGCCCGCGCTCTGAGGGTGGCCAGCTTCTGCGGTGTCGCCAGCACTATGATGTTTTCCTTGCCGACCTTCCTGATGACCTCGGGGCTTATCTGCTGGTTCCCCCTGCCGAAGACGAATCCCTGGCCCCCGATGACGGTGACGACTATCTTCGCGTCCCTGCCGTCGAGGTTGGCGAGTATCTGCTCCTCGTTGGCGTCCCTGGCCACCAGCTCGCCGTCCATCAACAGGTCGACACCGAGGAGAGTCTTCTCTGCGCCGAACTGCTCCACCACCGGCCTGGTGGACGATCCTGGGCCCACGATGTAGAGCACCCCGGGCTCCATCTCGTCGGTGATGTCTGCTGCTATCGCCTCTAGGTCCAGGGGCTCCTGTCTGACGCCTCCCTCCTTGCTGCCCTGGAGGTACTCTGGGGCGTAGGGTATCTTCATGTAGCCGTAGAGTCGCGCCGAGAGCCTGTTTTCCCTGAAGGCGTCCTCGTCGATGTCCATGACCTCGGCGTCGCGGGTCTCGGACGCCTCGCCGTTGAGGTAGCTGGCCGCGAGCCTCCCCGCCGCCGCCGGGGTGACGGCGTAGACGGCGGAGTGGATCTTCACGCCCGTGGGGATGCCGAGGACTGGGATCTG
>JAEHCT010000039.1 GCA_020697635.1 Candidatus Bathyarchaeota archaeon | reverse complement strand
ATACCAGATCAAGGACCTCACGACGGGCAGGCTCGTGCTGAGCCACGACGTCATAGACGACGTTTTGATCCAAAACGCCCCCGTGTTCGCGGGGGAGGAGTACAACATCACCTTCAAGCTCAACGTGAGGCAGAACATTCCTTTCGCTGTGCTTACGATGAGCCTATCAACCAACCTGTTCAAGCCCACGGTGGAGGACGTCTTCTGGGACATACACACCCTGGAGATAGATCTCACGGAGGACTACAACCCCGCCGAGAGAACCATCATGTTCAGCCAAAACCAGGGGGTGTACCACGTCTCGGTGTTTTGTCTCATTAAGAGCGACATCACGACGCCGTCGAGCAGCCAAGGAGTAACCATCCACAGGCCCGTGGACCTTAAGATCCTGAGGCTGATAGGGCCCGACGAGACCGAGCTGGACAGCGTCACAGTGAACGTCATCGACTCCAGGATAGACGACTACAACATCCTGCTGAGCCAGAAGGAGGCTGAGCTTGCGGAGTACAGGACCAGCAACGTTGACCCGGCGTACGTGGAACTCTTCGACAAGTTCGTGGAGTTAGCAAAGGATGAGTCGCAGCTAGGCCTAGTGGACTCGGCCATAGAGCTGCTGAACACGTTGGAGGTCGAGGCGCCGCCCGCGCACACCGGGCCAAGCTGGAGGGAGCAGTACTTCCTGCCGGCAGCGGGAGGACTGGCTATCCTGTTCATTCTAAGCGTCGCTCTGTTCATGAAGACGAGGAGCAGGCTGGGCTTCGTGACGATGATAGTGGAGGACCAGATAAGGGAGATGGAGGCCCTCCAGATGCGAGCCAGCAGGATAGACAGGAACTTAGCCCAGAGACTGAACGAGATAAACGAGAGACTCAAGGAGGCAGAGAGAAGCTAAATGTCAGAGCTAGGATATTCGAGCGTCATACACCTGGTGGGACTAGGAGGCGCCGGCACAAACGTAATAGAACACTTCCTGAAGACGGATAAGACCATGGAGCTGCTAGGAAGCGGAGCCACACGGCTCAGCCTCCTCGCCATGGACATCGCGGACCCGGACATAAAGAGCCTTGACGACACGTATAAAAGGATACTCGAGCAGATGAGGCGGAAGGGCATACCCCAGGAGCGGGTCAACCTCATCGCCAAGAGCGTCAAGTTTCCTTCCGCCGAGGCCATGTTCGACTTCGTCCAGAACAAGTTCAAGGAGCACCTCGTCAACGACGGCATCAACCTCAAGGAGTACAACCCTTGGCTGCCGAACACGGTGGCGATACCGCCGCTGGCGGGCGGCGCCGGTAGACGGAGGAGCCTCGCCAAGGCCATCTACAACCTGAACTACTACCAGCTGGGCATCATCAAGAGCTTCACCAACTTGTTTAAGGACACCGCCTTGAGCAGCATAAGCAGCCCAATAATACTGATTGTATTCGGGCTGGGAGGCGGAACCGGCAGCGGCATGGCCATGGACTTCGCCCGCCACCTCCGCCAATCCGTGGGCAGCGGCGTCCCCATCATGGGCCTATGTATACTGCCGTGCCCAGGAGACGACCCGCCCGCCAAGGGGTACTCGGCGTTCAACGCTATCAACGAGCTCAGCCTCCTCATCAACCGTGAGAAGAACGCGCTAATCACCGATGGCCTCGGGGAGGTCTACAGGAACCCGTTCAACACGGTCATGTTCCTGCCGTTGATGCCGGCGTACAGCAAGACGGGTAACATCCTCAACGCACGCGACGAGATCGATAAGATGATCGTTGAGATGATCTACGTCCTCATGGACTTCGACATGGCGGACCTCATGAGCGGAATAGGGACCGAGGTTGGTCTCACAGACGACACCATCCATACCCTCAGCATGGTCAAAGTCAACTACCCCGTTGACGCCTACGTCGAGGCATTCAAGTCAAACCTCGAAAAGATGCAGCAGCTGGCCGAGATCCGTAAAGAGAAGCTGGAGGTGCTGGACAAGCTGCAGAACGTCCTCGAGATCAAACGGGAAGAGGTGACCGAGATCTACAAGGACTACCTCATCAAGACCAACGCCTACAGCGCCGAGGAGTTTGAGGAAAAGGTGGAGCAGATAATCCACAGCAGCCCCCGGTTCGAGGAGGATTACAGCCTCTACGTCCGCGGCATCGAGGACCAGATCAACAAGTGGATCGACGAGGCCATCCAGTTCATGAACACCATCAGGCTCGTCGCCTCGGAGGGCACCATAGAGGACAGCATCAACAAGCTTATCCTCCACAGGGAGGACGCGATGCCCATCGACAGCCTAGAGGGGATGATGAGGAACATCAGCCGCACCCATCCAGAGTTCTCGGAGATGAAGACCGCCATGTTCGAGCGGCTCCAGCAGCTAGTGCCCAGCAGCCAGAACCTCACCCTGCGCCAGAAGAAGCTCGTGGATGACTTCATGAACCTCGCGGAGATCTCGGAGAAGGCGCTCCTGATACTGAGGCTCTATAACGAGAACAGGCACCTCACCGACGCCATCATGCGCCGCTACGAGATACTGCCCGAGGAGGAGAAGCTCAACATAAGCTTCAAGGACATGAAGGCCGAGCTCACCACCATCTACCACCTGCTGCAGCTCATGATCAAGCAGAGCAGCGACGAAGTGAAGATGATAGATGAGCACCTAACCTACCTGCAGGCCCTCATCGTCAAGTTCCGCACCAAGCGGGAGGGCCTGGAGAACGAGCTCATAAGGCTCGAGGAACGCAAGAAGCGGATGGAGTACGACCGCGAAAAGTACGCCAAGGAGAGCAAGGGGTTCAGCCTCTTCGGTAAGAAGAAGTACGCCAGGGACAAGCTCAAGGAGCTGGAGCGGGATCTCAGAGGCGTAAGCGAGGAGATGATACATTTCAACTCCAACATCGGCAACAACGACACCCTCATAGAGTTCTACCAGGACCTCAGCAAGAAGCTGGAGGTGACCAGCGAGTACAGGAAGAAGCTCAACACGGTCCTAGACCTGACGGAGGACTACCAGGAGAAGCTGCAGGGAATCATCAAGTCCAACAGGTTCTACGAGCGGACCACGGAGCTCACAGGCGACGAGCAGGGCAAGATCATCTACAAGATACTCGCCGAGCAGGAGGACATGCTCAACAGGGAGGGCATCCTGGAGGAGATCCTCGACGTGGACCACTTCAAGGACTACATGAGGAGCATAATCAGGATCTACAGGACCCCCAACATCATGGGGATGAAGAGCACCTACCGCAGCGACTACCTCTGGGTCACAGTCCAGACGCCCCAAGGGCTCTGGGATGAAGACCTCACCCAGGAGCTCTACACGGCGCTGGCCGCCTACGTGACGGGCGACGTATCCAAGACCATCACGGTCAGGATCGTCGAGTGCCGGGACCCGTGGGTGATACGGGTCGTCGTCATCGCGGGTCGAGGCAACATCGAGGACCTGGCGCCCTACGACGAGATGGAGCGCCTCAACAGGAAGGCCAGCGAGTTCGAGAGTGGCCTCAGCCGCAGCTTCTTGGTCGAGCACAAGGGAAGCGTGAAGGAGATAATCGGCGAGCTAGAGGCCAGGAAGACGTTCTAGCTCCCCGAGGAGCTTTTTCTTTATTTCGTCCCACAGCTCTCTGTCGTAGAGGCCTTGCTCGAGGTTCATGTTGCTGAACCGCTCGATGCGCCTATAGATGTCTCTGAACATCTTCCTGGTGTCGAAGCCGCCCACCAGTATCACCACGTCCACCCTGTCTCCGAACTCGTCGACGAACACGGGCTCACATATCTGGGGGATGTCGACGCCTAGGGACTCGGCCAGCCACTGGGACACCTCGTACTCGATCTGGCCTTTGGTGAACTCGTCCCTGTAGTAGAGGGGCGCCCTGACGAGCACGTATATCATGGTGGCCGTCGAGATGTCGAACTCCATGAGCGGCTGCTCCAGAGTGACCTCAAGTATGTTCCTGAAGCTCTCGTATATTCCGAGGCTGCACCCGGTGGCCATCATGACCGAGAACATGCCTATGTTGAAGTTGCGGGAGAGCTTGTAGAGGTCCCTTATGAAGCCCCGCTTGTCCATAAGCAGCTCCACCAAGTAGTCCACGACGTCTAGCTCCTTGAGTATCTCCCCCATGCGGTGGACTCCAGAGTAGTCCTCGAGCTTTGCCTGATCGATGAGGAGCAGCGGAGACGAGCCGTCGATGGAGACCATGCCCATCGAGGCGAAGGAGTTGAAGAGGGCGTCGGAGCTGTGGCTCATGGAGGGCACAACGGAGATGCCGAGGACGTTTTTCTCTCTCTTGGCGAGAAACCGGTTGAGGAGAGGATATAGGCCCGACGAGGAGCCCTCGGAGAGGTTGACTAGCGTGAGTATCTCGTCGTGGTAGTCGTAGACACGTTTCCCGAGCGCGTCTTCGAATGTCTCAGCGTCCAAGTGCTCAAGCAGATCGAACCAGTAGTGGGGCTCGTATAGAGTGTCGATCTCTACGTCGGACTCGGGATCTATGTATACTGTTTTATGTTCCAAATCCTTCTTATGGTGCACCCGGATGATATCAGTTAGACCCTCCTCGTCGATGCCGGGGGATTCGAGGGCGTCCAACGTGTACTGTCCCACAGTGATCACGGCTCTGTCAGGCAGCAGGGACTCTATCGAGTCTATGTTCTTCTTGATATTCACAAGAAGTTTTAAGTCGGCTTCATTCAAGCTCAACGGGGTTCACGGTTCCATATCCTATATAAATATATGGTGGTAGATGAGTGATATGAGTTTCGCGCTCTTCATGGACGGCGACTTCAGCGAGCAGACGGGTAAGCTCGTGACGTTCGTCGTAACCATGGTGAGCATGGCGTTGGGGTTCACGCTAATACCGCTGCTGCCGAGCCCGCTGCCGATCATAATCGCTTTCCTGGTCGCATACTCAGTGTTCAAGAACAAGATCTACGGGGCCATGGCGGGGAGCCTCATCATCAGCCTGGGCTTGTTCTACCACCTGTCGAGGATCGGGTTCTTCCAGCTTATACATGACCCCGTGAAGAACACGGTGCTCATGGCGCTGCTCATAGCGCCCTTCGTCATATGTCCGGCGATGTTCAACAACAACCTCCAAATCATAGCCATGGACATGGGGATAATCGCGGTGTCGCTTCTCTTCTTCAGGTCCACGTTCTACCTCGCCATACCGCTCATACTCGTCTTCGCGACGATCTACAAGGGCAGGGGGATATTCTTCACCTTCGTCTACTACGCCTCGATATCGCTGCCTCTCCAGATAATGCAGTACCTGAGGACCTTCGAGGAGGGCATGCTGCCGCCGCTCTACACACCCCTCGACCTGATCTACCACGACATCCAGAGCCAGCTGACCACCATCAGCCTCGACACGCTGAAGCGTGTTTTCAACACCATCACGGGGATAATGCCTCCGGACGTGGTGATAAACGGGGAGGTCACGGCGTTCGCGAGCTTCATAAACTCGATCCCTGGGATGATGCTCTTCTTCATAATCATGAGTGGCCTCATCTCTGTGATAGCCATAATCAACATGAGGATGCCCGACCCCGTGAAGAAGGCGGCGATCCCGGGCAAGTACGTGGACGTTCTCGTCTACATCCTGCCTATAGTGGCCGCCTCCATCACGAACCTCGTGTTCTTCCTGGCGATCGATAGTCTTCAGGCGCCGCTCTCGTTCCAGGCAACCGTGGACCAGTCGATCCTCGTCGGCTCCACCATGTTCACCATACTGTTCTCGACGCCTGTGGCGTTCTCCAAGTACATCCTCGACCTGAAGGAGGTGCGGTCATCCAGGTCGCATGCCCTGGTGGATATGTCCGGCAAGATTCTGGAGAGGGTAGAGCAGTATAACGCCATCATCAACGGGCTGGGGACCCCCGCACCCGAGAACCTGATGGATCTCAAGACAAAGATGCTCATAGTCGAGGACGAGGTAGGAGAGATCAGACTGAACGCCGAGGAGTCGATCCAGGATCTATCGGAGCTGGACGTCGATCTGAGGCGGATCTACAACGAGTTAAAGGTTGACGTGGAGTCCTTCGATACTCAGTTGGACGTCGCCCTGCGAGACTTCTACATAAAGATCAAGTTCGAGTACCTGGAGGCGGTGGGCGAGATAAGGGAGCTGGGGCTGGACGTCGACGCCCCCGAGGTGCCCGAGCTGGATATGGACGCTCCGCTCATGGAGAAGGTGGAGCACATCAACCACATAATCGCCTCGGGGAGGGTCCTCGTGGAGAAGCTCATAGACACCAGCGACAAGATATACGAGATCATCAGCAGCCTCTTCGAGCCCAACCTGCCTAGGGACAGCGCGACGCTGCAGATCTCGCGGCAGAAGATCGAGGAGGACGAGCCCTGGGTCATCATCAAGGCGATACTGGTGTCGCTGAAGAACTGGGAGAGGCAGTACTCGGCGGACATACTCAACGCGACCAAGCCCATAAACGACAGCATCGAGACCATCATACAGCTGAGCAAACGGAAGAGCAGCTTGATGCCTCTGCTGGGCGACAAGTACGAGCTCATACAGGGTCTCTCGGAGCAGATGACCAAGCGCAGCTTCACCGAGGAGGACGAGAACCTCAAGGTCCTCAAGGTCATACTCATCAGGGACACCATACTGTCGACGGTGAACGTCGTGGGCCGAATCATAGGGCTCCTCTACTACCACCTGCAGGACCTGGAGTTCAACATCAACCTCCTGCTGCCCAGGGAGGACTACGAGTGGAACAGGAACATGACGCTCACCGAGCGGATGAACCAGAGCCTCGAGGTCATCAACAACTACGAGAGGTACGGCATCGACGAGATAATCACCCACCTCTACAGGGTGCTGAGCTACATCGACGAGGCCGTGGACACCATAGAGTACTACAACGAGAGGAAGGAGATGCTGCTTAACTACCCGGTGTTCCAGAAGAAGATCACCCGCATCCTCGACGAACACGGGGAGGTGAGGCTGAGGGACCTGGGCGTGGCCGAGAAGTACGGGATAGAGTACCTCAAGATGTACCACAGGACGACTTACTCGCCCCTGACTCTTGAGGAGACCACGGACTCTCTCAGGAGGAACCCCGATGCCTGAGGCGAGGGGCAGGCTCCCTAAGGGGAAGACGGCCGAGCTAGAGCTGAGCGAAGACACGATATCGGTGTCCGTCCGGAAGGGGCTCGTCGGCAGGAGGATGATACCGTACAAGGACATCCCGCTCAGCGCTGTCAACAACGTCGAACTCTTTGAAGGCGAGAAGCCTGGCAAGGGCTCCCAGCGGCTGAGGCTGGAGTACACGGCCGAGGACGGCGGAGACGAACTCTCCTTCCTCTCCGCCCAGGAGGACCAGATCAGAGAGATCTACGGCCTGATAAGCGAGGACATCGCCAGGCGGGAGGAGCAGTTGCGGAGGCAGATGAGAGAGTACGAGGAGACCCGGGAGCTCCAGCTCAACATGCTCTACCAAGACCTGGAGATCGTCGACCTTCTCTTCGACTTCGTGGCAGGCCTCGGCGGAGAAATAGACTGGGGGTACCTGCACGACACCATGGGGAGGATGAGGATGGTTCAAGGCGAGATGGACGCCCTCGGCTCCAGCCACTACAGGTTCAGCCTAGACGAGCTTGAATCGGGGCTTGGGCAGAGGCACGTCAACGAGATGAAGGGCGAGGCGGCTGAGCTCCTCGAGGTGATGCTGCAGGGAGTCGCGGAGGCATCGTCCCACCCGTTAGAGTGGTTCAACGCCAAGTACCACCACCTCTTCATGACGACCTTGTTACTTATGCGTGACATGGAGCTGTCCGCGATCACGGGGGCCGTGGATGACTCAGACGAGAGGCGGCTGGGCCAGCAGATGGAGGCGCTGATGGCTCTCGTGGGGTCCGAGTGCCTCGATATGGTGGACTTCGGCAGTGAGGGCTTCGACAGGGCTCGGCTCTACTCGCTGGTGGATCTCCTGTTGGGGGTCCCATTCGAGCCGAGAGGCTAAGCACAGTAAGCTCTGTTTCTAGAAGAGAATAAAAAATAAAGGGATTTTATTTGGCTTTTTAGCCTGCGATCCTTCTGCTTATCTGCATGAGGGATACGATGGCTGCTAATGCTGCTACTAGGCTTGCGCCGATGGCGCCGTATACGAGTGTTGTCAGTCCGCTTGCCGCGTCCTTGGCGTCGGCGGCTGCGTCAGCTGCCTGCTGGGCTGCCGTCGCTGCGTCTCCGGCCTGCGAGGCTACCGCGTTGACTGCCGCGGTGGCTGCGTTGGCTGCGTCGACGGCCGCGTTGGCTGCCTGTATGGCGCCGCTGATGTCTGTCTGTAGGCCCGCGACCGAGTCGCTGACGCCCGATATGTCGCTTGTCAGGTCATCGATGGCGCTGTTGAGATCCTCGATCTGCTCCCCTAGTACGTCTTCGCTGGATGCCTCGACGTTGAAGGTACCCTCCACGAGGGTGTCACCGTCTTTGTCGCGCCACTTGTAGGACCATGTCCCTAGAGGCGCGTCGTCCAGCAGTAACATGGGGTTGCCTCCGGCTGACTGAGCCGAGTACGGAACCTCGAACCAGGTCTCTACTTGTGACCAGGTATCTAGGTCGTCGCCGCTCCAGTACAGAGTGCTGTCTGGGTCGTAGACCTTTAAGTCTCCGCCAAGTATGTCCTGGTTGGGGTCGTCGCCGAACGTGTGCTCGATGTTGAAGGTCACCGTGTCGCCGATCCTGAAGGTTGCCTTCCTCGGCTCGATGGCCATGTGTACGTCGCCTACAACGAACTCTATCTGTAGGAAGAACTCCTGTTCATTGTCTGTCTCGAGTGTGGCGTTTATCCAGTAGGTACCCTTGTCCAGTGTTTCGTCGTCTGGCACGATCCAGTAAGCGTCTCCGATCTCCTCGTTATCGGTTT
>JAEHCT010000319.1 GCA_020697635.1 Candidatus Bathyarchaeota archaeon | reverse complement strand
GGCTCCCACCACCTCCTCCCGCAGCCTGATGTTCTTGGGCTCCGTGTAGATGTCGCCGCATGACGGCTCCGGGGCCTCAAGCATGTCTTTCAGCCTCTCGGCGATGTAGTCGCTGTAGAGGCCGCTGTCCACGATGGACTTCAGCGTCCTGTGGGGCGGGTCTGCCAGCGTCGCCAGGTAGCTCTCCAGGTCGCGGCGGAAGGTTCTGCACCAGATGTCCTCGGTGAGCACGTCGAATCCGGGGACCTCGACGGGGTCCACCACCTCGGCGCCTCCGCTGTCCAGATCGTCTATAGCCTTCTCGAAGACCTTTAGGACCTCGGAGTCGGTCGTCGGCTGGTCTGTGTAGTGCCTGAACACGCCGATCCGTTTGCCTTCTAACCCGTCGACGTCCAGGTGCTCCGTG
The DNA here is from genome assembly GCA_020697635.1 of Candidatus Bathyarchaeota archaeon. GTDB lineage: Archaea > Thermoproteota > Bathyarchaeia > TCS64 > TCS64 > RBG-16-57-9. Next base: position 1,137 of record JAEHCT010000319.1, on the reverse strand, counting down.
TAGCTCCCCGGGGTCTTCCCCAAGCTGAGCCTCGTTATAGGGTCCGCTGGATCGTACCCTGCGATGACGTCGAGAACACGCGCGGCGTCCTCGACGGTCCTGCACATGGGGCCGCCGACGTCGTTCCTGAGGTATAGGGGTACGATGCCGTCGCGGCTGGTGAGGCCCATGGTGCTGCGCACTCCGACGAGGCAGCAGTGGCTGCTGGGGCCCCGGATGCTGTTCCCTGTGTCTGTGCCGAGGCCCACGAGGCCCAGGTTGGCGGCGATGGAGGCCGCGGTGCCTCCGCTGCTCCCCGCAGGGACGCGCTCCAGGTCGTAGGGGTTCCTTGTGGTGCCGGCTATACTGCTCACCGTCTGATATGGGCTGAACGCCCACTCCGCCATGTTGGATTTCCCCAGGACCACTGCCCCCGCCTCCCGCAGCCTACGTATCTGGTAGGCGTCGTCCGGGGGCAGGCTTCCCTTCATGGCGAGGCTTCCCGCCGCCGTCTGGAGGTCGTGGGTGTCGTAATTATCCTTGACGATGACCGGCACCCCATGCAGAGGTCTCAGCTTCCCCGTTCTCCTGATCTCCGCGTCGAGCTCACCGGCCCTGTTCAACGCGTTGGGATTCAGGACGACGAAGGCGTTAAGCCCGGTGGGTTGATCGTACTCCTCGACTCGTCTCAGGTATGCCTCCACTAGGCTTCGACACGTCATCACGCCTTCCGTGAGATCCGAGTGGAACTCGGCTATCGTAAGTTCAACGACTCGGGGCATGGTTTGTACTCCTCCCAAGTGGTGATAAAATTTAGGAAAGGCGTCTTCGATAGATTCCCTGTCTCAACCTCTGGAAGTTGACTGAAAAATTCCCTGATAAAGTATACAAACCATCAAAAGGGGTTTTCCGTCTCCTCAAATACAGAAACTAGTTCACCATATTAATGATGCCCACAATCGATGATTTTATCCTCACATCACCATAACTCTATTTATGCGCACGGATTGTTGCATGATGAAAAAATGAATGATAAGCGAATAAACCCCAATACAATCACTGGCCGCATCTATGCCAAAGCGCTTGAACTGTTAGACCAAAATCCGGAAGGAATCCGCTGGAAGGATTTGAATGAGGCTATACAGAAATCATATCCAA
>JAEHCT010000318.1 GCA_020697635.1 Candidatus Bathyarchaeota archaeon | reverse complement strand
GGTAGGTGCCGTCCTCTCCGAGCTCCCCGGCGGGTACCCCCGTGAGCACCTCGATGCCCTCGTCGATGGTCTTCACCGGGTAGATATGGAACTTGCCTCCCTTGATGGCCTCCACGACCTCCTCCTTTAGCATGAGGTTCTTGACGTTGCTCTCCGGGATCACGACGCCGTGGCTGCCGTCCAGTCCTCGGAACTTACAGAGCTCGTAGAAGCCCTCTATCTTCTGGTTGACCCCGCCTATGGCTTGGACCCCGCCCTTCTGGTTCACCGAACCGGTGACGGCGAGGCCCTGCTTTATCGGGACACCGCTGAGGGCGCTCATCATGGTGTAGGTCTCCGTGCTTGAGGCGCTATCCCCGTCGACGCCGCTGTAACTCTGTTCGAAGGTGAGCCTGGCCGTGACGCTGAGGGGGTGCCTCTTTGCGTAGCGGTTGGTCAGGAACCCCGTGAGTATGTGGACTCCCTTGGTGTGGGTGGGGCCGCCCATCTCGGCCTGCCTCTCGATGTCTATGATGCCCTCCTTGCCCACGCCGACGCTTGCGGTGATCCTGCTGGGCTTCCCGAACATGTAGTCGCCTATGCCCATGACCGCGAGGCCGTTGACCTGCCCCACCTTATCTCCTTCTGTGTCTACGAGGACTGTGCCGCGCTCTATCATCTGCTCCAGCTTCTCCTCGATGAGGTTGCTCCTATACACTTTTGCCTCCACGGCATGCCTCACGTGGTCCTCGGAGATGATGTCGCTGCCGCTTTCCTGGGCGTAGAAGTTGGCCTCCCTGATTATGTCGCTGACCCCGGCGAACTGGGTGCTCAGCTTCTCCTGGTCCGACGCCAGCCTGCTGCTGTACTCGACGACGGCAGCGATGCCTGTGGGGTCAAGATGCTTGAGGCCTTCCTTGTTGCAGAGGGTGCACATGAACTTGGCGTACTGCTGGACGTTATCCTCGTCCCGGTCCATGGTGTTGTCGAATTCGGCCTTCACCTTGAAGATCTTCTTGAACTCCGGGTCCAGCTGGTATAGCATGTAGTAGATCCGGGAGTCCCCTACGAGGATGACCTTGGCGTCGAAGGGTATGGGCTCGGGCCGCAGGCTCCTCGTGGTCACGAACCCCATCCTCTCGGCCAGCTCCTCTATCTCCAGCTTCTTGTTGACGATAGTCCTCTTCAGCGACTCGTAGCTCCCCGGGTTGCGGGCCAGCTCCTCCACCGGGATGACGAGATACCCGCCGTTGGCCTCGTGGGCGCTCCCCGACCGGATCATGGTGTAGTTGGTGATGAGGGCCCCGAACCTGGCTTCCTTCTCCGTGGTACCGAAGACGCGGTTGTGGCTTGGGTTCATCTCGATGACGACCGGCGCCCCCTCCAGTTTGCTGTTATCCACTATGAGGTTGACCTTGTACCTCTCGGCGGGGTCAGGGGTCTGACGCATCAGGAACGGGAAAGGCGACTCGGGCTCCTTCTGCGACCCGGTTATCTGGTCCAGGTTCGCGAGGATGTCGTCCCTGACGGAGTCGCGATCCATGTCACACTCCTCGATGGCGCGGTACTTGTCCTTGG
>JAEHCT010000038.1 GCA_020697635.1 Candidatus Bathyarchaeota archaeon | reverse complement strand
GTATCTTTTCTTTAGAGATAAAATCTCTTCAATACCCCTAGGGTAAACAAGCAAGAAAATGTTTCAAAAATTACGTCTTTTTTCCTCTAAAACAACTGGATCATAAAACTCGGGGATCAGACCAAGAAACCTTGTTTTTGTCTCGGAAATCTGAGACGAAAAGGCTTACGGGGCTAGAGATCGCCCCTCTCATGCCTCTCCCCGAGGACTCTGAGCATGTCCTCCACCATCGACGGAAGATCGTAGTCGGGCCGCCAGCCCCACTCCCTCCTCGACGCCGAATCGTCGATGCTCTGAGGCCACGAGTCGGCTATCGCCTGCCTGTAATCAGGCTCGTACTTCACCGCGAACTCGGGGATGTGTTTCCTTATCTCGGCCGCCAGCTCCCTCGGGTTGAAGCTTAGGGCCGCCAGGTTGTAGTCGCCATGGTGGCTCAGCCTGGATAGGTCGGCATCCATCAGCGTAATGAACGCCTTTAGGCAGTCCGGCATGTACATCATGGGGAGGACCGTGTCCTCGCTGAGGAAACACGTGTACCTCTTCTGCTTTATAGCCTCATAGAATATCTCCACGGCGTAGTCTGTGGTGCCTCCACCCGGCGGCGTGACGTTGCTGATTATCCCCGGGAGCCTCGCTCCCCTCACGTCCACACCGAACTTCTCATAGTAGTAGTTGTCCAGAAGCTCCCCCGCCACCTTCGTTACGCCGTACATGGTCCTCGGCTTCAGGATGGTCTCCTGAGGCGTGAGCACCCTCGGCGTCTCCGGGCCGAACGCCGCTATCGAACTCGGGTGGAACACCCGGGTCAGCTTGAGGTCCCTAGCCGTGTTCAGGACGTTGAGCAGGCCCACGATGTTGATCCTCCAAGCCAGGTCAGGCTTCTGCTCCCCCGTCGCAGATAGGAGGGCCGCGAGGTGGTACACGGTGTCCACCTCGTGCTCCTTGACCAATCGCTGCATCTCATCCAGATTCAGAACATCCAGCTTGTCGAACGGGCCATCCTGCGCCGCCTTCGGCTCCCTCACATCCGTGACTATGACGTTTTCTTTGCCGAACTTCTCGCGGAGCTTAAGCGTCAACTCGGAACCGATCTGCCCGAGGGCGCCGGTTATGAGAATACGGTTAGTGTCTCCCATTGAGCACTCATTGAGAATCGCTGCACGGGTTTTTAATTTCTTCTAGCTATCACACCCCAGCCACCGCCATCGTCCCAAATTTTTGGGGCCAAACAATCGGCGTGATCGAAAACCGTTAAAGCATAATACGCCTTCGTCTCATTGAAGGTTCAAAGATGAGAGACCCAACAGGATTTCTTCAGAAAGAATACAAAGAGCTAGTCGAAAAAGCACTCGACTGGAGGCTCAAAGAGGTGCAGGGACCCAGCGAACCCGTCAGCATGGTTGACGGCCGTGAGGTGCTAATCCTCTGCGCGAACAACTACCTGGGCCTTGCGACCCACCCCAAGCTAAAGAAGGCCGCCATCAACGCAGTCGAAAAGTACGGCGTAGGCTCGGGCGCCGTGAGAGCAATATCAGGAACCATGGACCTCCACATGGAGCTTGAGCGTCGCCTCGCCAAGTTCAAGGACGCCGAGGCGTCTCTTACCTACCCTACCGGGTTCATGGCGAACAGCGGCTTGATACCCCAGCTCGTGGGTAAGGAGGACATCATAGTCAGCGACGAGCTCAACCACGGCAGCATTATAGACGGCGTCAGGCTTTCACGGGCGGAACGCGCCGTTTACAGGCACAACGACACGGCTCACCTGGCGGAGGTTCTCGACGAGGCCGAAAAGCACAGCCCTAACTACCGCAGGATACTGGTCATAACGGACGGCGTCTTCAGCATGGACGGCGACATGGCGCCCCTAGACGAAGTTGCGAGGATAGGCGCCGAGCACGGAGCGATGATCTACGTTGACGACGCCCACGGCGAGGGCGTCCTAGGGAAGGGTGGCAGAGGTATCGTCAGCCACTTCGGGCTCACCCACAAGGAGGTGCACGTCGAGATGGGTACATTCAGCAAAGCGTATGGCACCATCGGAGGCCACATCTCGGGCAGCGACGCGCTGTCTAAGTTCGCTTGGAACAAGAGCCGGACATGGCTCCTCAGCAGTAGCCACCCACCAGCCGTTGCGGCGGCAACCATCGCCGCCATCGATGTACTGGAAACCGAGCCCCAGCACGTAAAGAACCTCTGGATGAACACCAACTACTTCAAGAAGGCAGTACAGGACCTTGGCTTCAACACGGGAAACAGCCAGACGCCTATCATACCGATAATCGTGGGGGAGAGCCACAAGGCCAAGGCGCTGGCTGACAGGCTCTACGAGGAGGGGGTCTTCGTGGTCCCCATAGTGTTCCCGATGGTGGCTCGTGACCTGGCCAGGATCAGGGTCCAGATGCACGCCAAGCTCACGACGGAGCAGCTGGATTCCGTCATCGGGAAGATGGAGACGATAGGCAAGGACCTAGACGTCATCTAGGTTCTCTACCCCCTCATAGACCTTTTTTACTGGAAGAAGGCGGTCAGAGGCTTGCCCTTCTTCTCCTTCAGCGCCTCTGAGCATGTCTGCGGCGAAAGCTGCCTGTACTCGTACCCGTAGCTCTTCAGCAGCATCTCGGCTCCCTTGGCGAGCTCCGGGGCCACCAGTATCGCCCTCACCGGCCTGCCCTCGTCCAGGTCTATGACGTCCATGTACTTCCTTAGCTGGTTCACCGCGTCCTTGCTGGCCTTCACACGCTTTATCTCCACGACGGTGAGCCTGTTCTCCTTGTCGACGCCTATGATGTCTATGAACCCCGGGTCCACAGGCATCTCCTTCGTGATGGGTCTGAACCCCTCCTCCAGGAGCTCGGGCCTGTAGAGTATGGCTTCCTGCATGTCCTTCTCGGAGGCGTACAGGCTGAACTCCCCGGCGTCCACGAGGTCGAGAACAGCGACCAGCCTCACATCCGTGAAGGTGACCTCCATGGTCTCATGCTCCTTGCGTCTGTAGACCCGGACTACGAGGCCGTCCTCGTTGACCCTCGTCCTGAAGAGAGAGCCGGAGGGCTGCCAGTTAACGGGAGAATAGTCCTTTGGCCTGTGGACGAGCGCCGAGCCGTCGGGCTTGAAGAGGACCACGCGTTCGCCGGGCTCCAGCTTGCTGCTCGCCCTGCCCTCGTAGTCGACGCGGCACATCCCGGCGATTATGACGGTCCTGTGCCTGGAGATGCCTGTCTTCACGGCTTTCCCCGCCTCTCCGAGCGAGGGGTTCTCCAGCACTATCTGTCTCCGGGGGTGCTCCAATGTTCTAGCCTACGCTCGTCACTATCGTCGTCCACGGCGCGTTCATCTTCTGGTCGTAGACCTTCAGGTGATCGGTGGCGTAGCTCATGAGGAACGTGTTGTGCCCGGGGTAGAGCCTAGCTGGCTCGTATGAGATGAGCCTCTTTAATGAAGCCTTCCAGTCGTCGAGGCTGAACCCGGGACCGTTGATGAAGCCCAGCCTGCCGTTGGCCCCGGCTGTGTCTCCGCAGAATATGCTGTTGCGCCCGTCCTCCTCCATGAGGAGGCACATGCAGCCGGGTGTGTGGCCGGGCGTGTGTATCACCTCCAGCGAAACGTCGCCGACCTGATAGGAGTCTCCGTCTCTTAGCTCCGCGTCCACCTTGGAGGCCTGGAACTCTAGGCCACGCTCTAGGGCCATGTCGTAGAGCAATAGTTCTCCGCGCTCCTCGATGCTTTCTCTGTCGGCCTCATGCACCACGATCCTGCAGCCCGTCATCTTCTTGATCTCGTGGTTTCCCCCGACGTGGTCGAAATGGCAGTGGGTGTTGAAGGCCGTCGTGATCGTCTTGGGGTCGAACCCCATTTTCTTGACGTTCATTATGATGTCCTTCTCTCCGCTTCCTCCCCCGGTGTCCACGAGGGCTTGTTCGGTCCCCCCGTCTATTAGGTATACGTTGCAGTCTCCCGACGCCGAGTAGCCGAAGCCGGCTCCTCCGGCGAGGTAGACCCGGTCAGTTATCTTCATACAACCAAACTAGGCTTAATCCGCTGAGGTTTTATAAGGTTCGCCTTTGCACAGCAGTCCGTCCACTTATCCGGAGAGAGAAGAACAAGGCATTAGCCTCTTGTTCGATGCTTCAAAGAAAATGGTGGACTGAGTAATCGGTTTTCTTATCCCTGGAAGGACGCCTTGAACTCGGCCTCCATCTCAGGGTAGTATTTCTCGTTGAACTCCTCCAGCCGCTCCGGGTGCGTGAGCTTCACGTGAAAACGTACTCCGCCGGGGCTGGCCGATTTACGGTCACAGTAAGGGCACTTAAACTCGGTCGTCTGCGTGCTCAATGGGGCTACAACACCGGTGAGGTATGGCGTCTGTGGCTATAATAGTCTTTACAGTAATCTATCTATAAACATCGATTTGTACAACGAGCCACTTAAGTTATCTAAATCATATCTCGGCTACCTTGGGCTCATCTACCAGTAGAATGAATAGTACTCCTATCACCAGCAGGGCAGCTGATAGCACGTACCATGGATAGGATGGGTTATACCTGTAGATGTAGCCGCTCAGTAACATGCCCAGGGTCTGCATCGTCTTCCCAAGCACGCCGCTGCCCCAGGCGCCCCTCATCAGCCAGATCCCGCCGCCTCCTATGGAAGCTAGCACTCTGCCACGTTTCTCCCGGGGAGTCATGTCGGCGAAGAGACTCTGGAAGCTGGGGTTCATGAAGGCGTTGGTGAGCGTGGTGACGACGGCGAGGAGGGCGACGTGCAGAAAAGTCTCGCATCTGAGATAGAGGTAGCACTGAGCCGAGCCCAGGATCATGCATAGGCCCGCTATCATCTTCTTGCTGTACCTGTCTACTATGCTGCCGGCGGGGATGCCGAGGATGACACTCACGACGCCGGAGACGAGCATGACGGTACCCCACTGCTGTACGCTGAGCCCGATTACCTCGGTGGCCCTAACCACCCAGAAGGAGCTGGCTATGGATGCGAACAGCACGCTGGAGGACACCAGGAGCGACAAAGTGTAAAGCCGGCTTGGGACATCCTTCAAGACGCTGAACACGCTGCGGTAGGCCTCCAATAACAATCCGGGAAGCTTTGAGAGGCTGAGGTCAAGCCTCTTGGGGTTCTCCACCGTCTCCTTCAGGTACCTCAACCTGAACAACGCGATGGCGGAGGCTATCCAGAACCCCATGAAGTACAGCCCATGCATCGCCCGGCTGATGCCGATGTTGTCTATCAGCCAGCCCCCGATAACGGGCGCGGCTATGCCGAAGGCGCTGGGTATGGCGACGGTCGCGGCGAAGCCTATCCCCCTCTGGTCCGGCGGTATGCTGTCGGCGATCAAAGCCTGACGGGCCGGGAAGTAGAAGGTGACCAGGCTCTGCACGAACATGCCCACCGCGAGCCACTGCCAGGAGCTGGTGAACGCGGGGATCAGGAAAGAGGCCCCGTACATGAAAGTCATGTAGGCGATGAGCTTGATGCGGCCCTGGTAGTCCGCTATGTACCCGCCGAGGGGGTAAAGTATCATGCTCGCCAGGTTCCCCACCGCCATGATTACCCCGATGGTCTCGTAGCTCCCGCCGAGGTGGAGGACGTAGAGAGGGAGGAAAGGCCATATGATGTCGATGGTCGTCCTCCAGATGCACTCGCAGACCGTCATCACGAGGACGTTTTCCTTCATGAAGCCGAAGATCTCTCGGATCGTCTGCATCCAACGCACCGACGAGTACCACCCCTGATGCTTGCCCCGCTATAAAGTTAACCACAGACGCGTATCTTTTTAATCACCTAAGAATAGTCAATACAGACATGAGCGTGAAGAACAACAAGGTCACATGGATCACGTGCCCTGACTGTGGCTCGAAGATAGGGATAGTCATATCCGTCGGGCAGAAGGCTCCTGTTGTGGTGCACGAGGAAGCCGAGGTTGAGGAGTGGCCACCCGAGGAGATCGATTTCAAGGCCAAGCTAGAGGCAGCAGGCGTGGACCTTGCGCTCGTAGACGTTGAGCAGAGTGAAGGAACCGCAATGGTGAGCCCAAAAAAGTTCCTAGGGGACATGTGGGGGCCAATCAACGAGTCGATGAGGGGTCTAGGCGGCACCTGGATCAGGAACGGAAGGAACAGCCGCTGGGAGATAAAACTCGAAGAACCCGAGGACTAGCCTCCAGATAATATATCCTTTATAACTTCCTTGACCCAGATCCCTGCCCCAGAGACCTTACCCACCTTCTTCAGGCACCCCGTCCAGCTCAAGTCCAGAGCCCGCCTCCACTGAGGATAGGATTTCTCAATGTTACTGTAGGCGGCCTGGTGGTGTTCACAGTACACCAAGTCTCCCTGTTTTTCTCGGTCGCAGACTCTGCAGTCAGTCAGACGGCTTCCCTCCTCTGCATGAATCTCGGTGACGGCTTCAGCTATGGCGGTCCCTATCTCGCCCTCTTTGTCCTTGAACTGGGCGAGTATGGGTTTGAGAGCCCCCTTGACGTCCTCTATCACGGCTTCAGGGTTCTTTTTACCTACCTGGATCTCCTCTAAGGACTCCTCAAGCTCCCTGGTCATCTCGACGCTGAGGATGCTTGGGCAATATTCCTCCAGGGTCTCCACGATGCGTAGCCCCAGAGCGGTTATGGCGATCCTCCTGCCAGCGACGTAGCCCCGCCTGTAAAGGGTGTCGATGATGTTCGTCCGCGTGGCCTTCGTTCCTATCTCGTGGTTCTCCATGTGTCTGAGCAGGCTGCTGGGGTTGAACCTCTTCGGTGGCTTCGTGTAGCTTCGCCGAGTAGATAGCTTGGTGACTGGGATAACCAGGTCTGCCTCTAACGTGGGGAGTGTCGTCTCCTTGTCCTCGACGTAGGGTGCGTACATGTCAAGCCAACCCTTTTTCATTGTCTTCGAGCCCCTCAGGTAGAAAAGGCGGCCGTTGACGTCCACCTCGGCTTCTACCTTCTCTCTGATCGCTGGCTCCCCGAGACACGAGAGGAACCTCTTCACGATGAGATCATATGTCTTGGCTTCGTTTTCCTGAAGCCGCCTCGGCTTAGCGCCTGTGGGGTGTATGGCGGGGTGGGCCGGGTCGTCCTTCTTTCCCTGCCTTGGCTTCAACCTGTCTCTAGACAGGAGTTCCTCGGCGTGCTTCGCGTAGGCAGGGTGTTTGTTGAGCTTCTCGAGGATTCCTCTGAGATCCAGCGCCGGCGGCAAACGCTGGCTGCTCGTCCGCGGGTAGCTGATATAAGTCCCAAGGTACAGCTTCTCCGCCGCCCTGAGGGTAGCCGTGGGGCTAAGCTTGAAGACACGGTACGCCTCCCTCTGAAGGTCCCCCAGGTTGAACGGTGGAGGAGAGAGGAGCCGCTCATTTCTCTTCTCTACACCGATGACCTTGCCGTCCCTGCCTCTGCACTCGGACGCCAGCTCCCTTGCGTTGACTTCCCTCTCCAGCCTCTGCTTCTCGTAGTCCAGAGGGTAGGCCTCGCCGGAGATCACAGTCTCGGCGTATACCTTCCAGTACGGTATGGGGACGAAGCTCCGGATATCTTTCTCCCTCTCCTTGACGAATCTGAGCGTAGGTCCCTGCACCCTGCCGATGCTGAGAGTCTTCTTGGCGCCTGACGCCTCCCTCACCGCCAGGGTCAGCGCCCTGCTGAGGTTGATGCCGAAGAGCCAGTCCGCCTCGTGCCTCGTCTTACCCGCGGCTATGACGGGGTAGTCGAGCATTGGCTCCATGGTCTCCCACGCCTTCACGAGGTCCGTGCCGGTTAGGGTGCTGAAGAGCATCCTCCGGGACCTTGCTAGGCTGTGCTCGCCTACGGCGTACCTGAGGGCGTTGTAGGCTATCAGGCTGCCCTCCTGGTCGTAGTCGCATGCGCTGACGAACCGGTCCACGCCTCTCGAGAGCGTCGAGATCGTCTTTATGTAGGCTTTCACACGGGTGTTCGTCTTGTTTACCTGACTCGCGGGCACCCACTTCATCTCGTAGACCGGGTAGGTCCATCCTCTTCCCACCTGGGTTAACGCGTAAAGGTGACCTAGGGCTGAGACCACAAGCAGTTCGTCTCCCTGTCTTCTCGACACGTGGTACTGGACGCCTCCGTCCCCAAGTGTCACTGGGCGTCCCTCGTCGTCCAGCGCCCGGGCTATGTGTCTAGCCGAGCTCGGTTTCTCAGTCATAACGAGGACGCGTTCAGGCAATCTACAGTTTAGCGGGGCAGCTAGACATTAATTTTTTGGGTGACCCATAGACGCGGCTGCATAACCTATTTCAGGCTCCCAACACCCATTCCTGTGATGCAGCCGTTCACGGCAGTCCTTACTCAAGGCGTCGTCGTCATCCCCATGAGGAGCGAGGCAGACAGCCTGTTCAACGACGGGTACGGCACCCGAGAAGGAAACAGCGTGCTTACCCTTGATCCAGTTGAGACGCTGTACAACATGGACAGGGGCAAGGTGGCGCTGGTTGACGAGGACGCCAACGAGAAGCTCAGCTTCCAGGAGGCTCTCAGGCTGTTCGCGACGGATGACGCGTCCATTTGGACGAGGTTCATAGTGTACAGAGACCTCAGGACGAGGGGCTTCGTAGCCAGAAAAGCAGAGGGAGAGGCAGGCTTCGTGGTCTATGAACGGGGCATGCACAGGAAGCAGCCTCCGAGCTACCACGTGAGAATAATATCGGAGGGCCGGCCTGAGAAAGTCGTGGCCATACTGGACGAACTGAAGAAGACGGAGAAAGAGAGCTACGAGTTCAAGCTCGCTGTCGTAGACCGCCGCGGCGACATAGTATATTATGGTTTGTCTGAGAAAATGTTCTAGGATTTAAGATGAGACAACAGATCTTCTATCTTCACTTTCCTCTGGTCGCCGGTCTTCATGTCTCTGACAGTCACCGATCCCTCTGCGAGGTCCTTCTCACCCACGACTACGACGGTTGGGACCTCCTTCTTGTCTGCGTACTCGAACTGTTTTCCGAGGCGGCGGCCCATTAAATCGACGATGGTGGATATGCCTGCCTGTCTAAGTGACTGAGTTATCTCTATGGCCTTCAGGACGACGACCTCGTTGACAGGTGCAACATAGACGTCTGCGCCTAATGACAGGTCTTTGAACGCCCCCTTCTCTTCAAGGACGAGCGTAACCCTGTCCACACCGAAGGAGATGCCTGTCGCGGGCGTTGGCTCGCCACCGAAGAGCTCGACTATCTCGTCGTACCTGCCGCCGCCCGCGAGGCTGCTGTACTCCTCGTAACCCTTGGCGAAGACCTCGAAGATGGGCCCGGTGTAGTAGTCGAGGCCCCTTGCTAGGCTGAGGTCAACCTCGATGTACTCAGCGAAGCCGAACCCTTCCGCATACTTTATCAGGTCTTCCAGCGCTTCACAGCCCATGACGCCCTCGGGGTACTCCTTAAGCATCTGTTTAGCTGAGCCAATGACTTCCAAGGACTCTCCCTTCAGACTAGCCAAGTCTAACAGCTTTATCGAAGCCTCCTCGTAGGGCGATACCCCTCTGAGCTC